>NZ_JBAKHO010000091.1:0-11763 GCF_036902735.1 Micromonospora lacuserhaii
ACAAGACCGGGGTGGTCAAAGTTCAGCCGGAACACGATGGTCAGGATTCAGGCGGCGTTGACAATCGTTCGCAATGTCACCGCAGGGGTATGTGTCGCTTTTCCCATGCCCTGTTCAAAAGAGCCTCGATTACCTGGTCAGCTCGCGGGTCGTCAACGCGAATGATGCGCCGGTACGCCTCACCGAGGTGACTGCCGAAGGTGTCGGCCCAGGCCGCGCACTCAATAGTCAGGATAAGGATCATCGCGTTCAGCGCGTGAGTGCGGCCGGTGTACTGAGCGTGCGCCTCCTTTAAGGCGTCGGCGCGCTGGATGGCGACGAGCGCGTTGCGGGCGCCGTTCCAGCTCGCCTTCGTCGAGCCGTGCGCGAACTCGCCGAGCGCACGATTCAGCAGGGTCAACCGCTTCCAGCCGGCGCCCTCAATCCAGTCGCGCGGCGTGGAGTTCGGGTTAGCCTCGATCTTGCGTGCGCGGTCCGGCCGTAGCCGCCAGGTCCGCGCACGGGCCACCTGCTCGATAACGGTACGCAAGCACCCCATGCCGCGTTCGTCGTCCTCGAGCCACAGCCACTGCGCTGATCGCAGGCCCGACGCGCAGACTGCGAAGGCATTGGCGGGCGACTGCCGTTCCGGGTCCTGGCGCAGCCACCCGGCCAGGGCCGCCGCCATCTCCCCAGCAAGCACAGCCTCCGTTACAGCGCGGTCCGCGCCGCCTTCATCGAAGCGGTGCCCGAGCAGCTTCCTCTCGTATTCATAGGCGTACTGCTCATTGAGCAGTACGCGGAACCGGTGGGAACCGAAGGCGAGGGCGGGCCACAGCTCTGCGGGTTCAGCAGGCTTCCGACCGGCTTGCATGGCCGAGATGGCCCGCCGGTATGCGGCGGCCGACGCGCCCAGCGCACCCTCCACGGTTGTTTGCCGGATGAACATCGGCATCATCGGCCACAGATGCGTACGGACATCCGAAAGCCAACCCTGAGCGGGCACGACCAGCCGCACCGCGTCGACGATCTGCGCGAGGACCTTCAAGCCCCTGTTCTCTGCCGCGCTCGCCATGCAGGTGCGGATATGGCTGAGGCTGACGACCAGCGCATCACTGATCGTCTCCAACAGTTGCACATGGTCGCTGGAGGGCATGTCGGTGACTTCGGCGATGTCGAGCCATACCAGAGGCATCAGCCGGCCACGCCCGTGCAGCAGTTCGCTGAGGTCGGCGAACAGCTCACCAACTGGAGTCGTGACGGGGGATGGTGGCCGGACGCCAGGCCCGGCCCAGAGGCGGTTGTACCAGTCCACGGTCGATTCGCCGCGCTGCTGACCGACGCCGCTGTTGAACTCCAGGTTCGACGACCACCGCTCCAGCTGGGTACGCGCGACGATGCTCGCCCCGACCGGCTGCAGGCACATCATCAGACGCACTGCGGCAACGACACTGTCCAGGCCCCAGGCGAGATGGTCTGGCCAGGTTGGGCCGCGGTAGAAGGGGGGACGCCCCTGGCTTGCACCCAGTTCTTCGGCGGCGAGCCCTAGAGGAAATTGGCTCGTCAGCAGCGGCAGGCAGATGCTCTGCATCATTTGGCCGGACCGGACGATCCGCTGGAAGCGCTGGTTGTGCCGGGCGATCAAAGCCTCTGCTATGGCATAGTGCCCACGTTCGTGCAGAGCAGCCTCGAACCCCGTTACCGTCAGCGGAACGCGTTCTCCCCGCCGATCCGCACTCCGCCCGACCTTCGACTGGGCTCGCTGGGCGGCTCGGCGAGCTGACCGTGGACGGACGTGCCGCCGTCCACCACTCTGACCTGCCACACCCACGCTCCGTTGTTGCGAGCTTGCTCTGCTACCGATGTGAGTCCAACGTAGGCGCCCGCCGGTAAGGCAGCCAAGGCAATTTTGGGGTAGCCCAGGCCCATCTCGGTACGTCTCCGACGGGAGAAGGAGCGGCGCTCGGAGGTAACGAAATCCTCGCTAATGTCAGGAGTGCAGTCGCCAGGCCGCTGCGGCGGCTGCGGCGGGCAGCAGTGCGGTGATGGCCAGCGCAGTGGCTGGTCCCCATGGCTGCCACAGTGCGGCGCAGAGCGCGGTGCCGCCACCACCGCCCACGAAGGCGGCCAGGGTAAGCAGTCCGATCGCGCCGCCGCGGCAAGGTGGTGGTGCGTGCTTGGTGGCTTCAGCCGTGAGCAGCATCTGCGCGATCGCCGAGGCGGCGAACGCGGCCGTGGCGGCTGCCGCGACGCCAATCGGACCGGTGTCGACGGCGGCGTAGCACAGCGTGCCCGCGAACAGCAGGCTCGCCGCCGACAGGACGTACCGGGCAGGCAGGCGGCGGGCGGCGGCTGCGGCGCCTCGGGCCAGCGCGGCACCGACGGCGGCGCCAGGCAGCAGGAGCAGCCCGATGTGCGTGGTGCCATAGCCGAGCTTCGTCAGCAGGTGGGGCGCCGCGTAAAGGATGGCGAACAGGCCAGCGTAGACGCCCGCGCCGGCGACCGCCGCGCGCCGAAACCATGGGGCCGACAAGACGCCGTCGAGGACGAACCCGCCGGGGTGGCGTCCGGCTGCGGATGGCGAGATGAGCCCGGTGGCTGCGGTGGCGGCAGCTGCCGCCGTGATGGTGACCGCGCTGGTGTGTTGGGCCGCGGTTTGGGCGGTCAGGAGGAGTCCGGCGGCGACGACCGCGAGCAGTCCCGCTCCGAGCCAGTCCAGCGGCTCTCGGTGTCGTCGTGGGGTGGTGAGGGGCCAGCACAGCGGGATTGCGGCGATGGACAGCACGGGCAGGGCGAGTCCACCCGCCACGACCAGGCCACTGCCACTGCCCCGCCAACGGCGCGGTGGCACTGAATACGGCTGGCGACTATCTCGTCCAAGGCGATAGGCGGGTACACCACGAGCAGGTTCGCGACGGGGTCCGCGGTAAGTAGGACACGGTCGCCCGCCGAGAGCCCGCACCAGTGTCGTACCGAGGACGGCAGCAACAGGTGCCCCTGACCGGTGACAGTGAAGACTCCCTGGCGATCTCGGCGCGCGACGACGACGTTTCCGCCTTGACGGATGTCCAGGCGGGCACCAGGTTCCCAGCCCATTGCTCCGATGATTGACCGATCACGGATCCGGCCACTGCTGTCGACCGAAGCCAGGCGATACATCCTCGCCTCGGTGCGCTGGCGCGGGAGTGCAGGCATCGGTAACGGTGGCCGACGAAGCGGGCCACCAGAGCTAGTCCGAGTAGAGCGCCCCTGGTCCGAAAGCAGGACCGGAGGGACAACGGAAGCCACCGAGGGCTCAGTCACATCGACCACCACCGTCCGCCGGCGCGAGGCCGGTGAAGGTGATCGGGAAGATCAGATTCGCGTGGTCAATGACGCTTGACCACCAGTACGTCAGGTACGGCACAGGTGCCGCAAGTTTGTGTCCGAGGGGGGACTTGAACCCCCACGCCCTTTACGGGCACTAGCACCTCAAGCTAGCGCGTCTGCCATTCCGCCACCCGGACCTGCTCGTCCAGCCTACCCTGTCGGCTCCGGCGACTCTCTCACCGGCCAGCCGCCCTGGCGGGCCGCACGGGGCATTACTGTACACGGCCCAGGTGGATCTTGCTAATCGCCGTACGGGTATGCCCGAGGCGCTAGATAAGCGCAGGTCAGAGCCGTTGTCGCCGACACGGCGGAAGCGGGCCCAGTCGGCGGGTAGCGCCCGGGCACGACTCGCGGCAGCATGGCTCACGTGTCGCAGCCCTCCCCCCTCGCCGCCGTCCAGCACCGGGCGCTCGCCCTGCGCGCGGCGGGCGATCTACCGGCCGCCCGACGCCTGCTCGCCGACACGATCGCCTCGGCCCGCCCCGCGTACGGCGAGGACCATCCGGAGCTGCTCGGCACCGCGCACCTGCTGGCCCGGCTGCACCGGGAGGCGGACGACCCGGCCGCGGCCCGGCGGGTGCTCGAGGAGGCGTACGCCGCCGGCGAGCGCCGCTGGGGAGCCGCCGACCCGCTGATGCTGGCCGTCTCCCTTGACCTGGCCTCCGTGGCCGAGGAACTGGGCAACCGCCACGAGGCCCGCCGCAACTACACCCGCGTCGCGACCGTGGGGCCGGCGGTGCTCGGCGAGCACCACCCCGCGGTACGCGCCGCCCGGCAGTACCTCGGGGCGACGGACGGCCAGCCCACCCCGCTCCGCCCCACCGCCCCGCCCGGGCCTCCGCCGCAGCTCCAGCCGCCTCGCCCGATGTCGGTGCCCCCGGCGCCGCAGGCGCCCGGCCAGGCTTCCGTCCCACCGGCACCGCACATCCCACCGCAGCCGCGGCAGATGTCGGCACCACCGGCACCACACATCCCCGCACCGCTCCGGCAGATGTCCGCGCCCCCGGCACCACACATCCCCGCACCGCTCCGGCAGATGTCCGCGCCCCCGGCACCACACATCCCGGCACCACCCCGGCAGATGTCCGCACCACCGGCGCCCCAGGTCGTCGTACCCCCGGCGCCGCAGGCTCCGACGCCGCCCTCTCCAGCTGCCCCGCCGCAGGTCTCCGGATGGACGCAGCAGCCGCCGGTGTCCCCGTCCCCCTGGGCTCCGCCGCCTCCCGCGCGGACGTCCGAGGCGACCCGGCAGGCGCCGCTGCCGCCCGCGCCGCAGGTACGCGCGCCCCGCTCGGCGCCGCCGGGTCCGCTCACGCCTCAGGGGCCGGCCCCGGCCGCCCCACTTCCGCCGGTCTCGTCCCGCCCGGACGCCGGCGGCCCTGCCACCACGTCGCCCTGGGCCCCGCCACACCTGCGGCCCACGGCGGCATCCCCGGCCCCGCCGTCCCCGGCACCGGCGGCCGAGCAGGCCGTAGAGCAGGCGCCACCCACGCCGCGGCAGACCCGCGCCGCAGAGCCGACCCGCCCCGCCGGGCGGGAGCCCGCGGCGGCACGCGGCGACTGGGACCGCCCGACCATCCAGGTCCAGCAGATCGGGCCGCTGCTCGAGGAGGAGCGTGCGCGGGCTGCGGCCGCACCCGCGCGGACCGCCCCGGCCAGTGCATCCCCGGCGGGCCCTCCGCCCACCGAGCTGTCCCCGGCGCCCCGGGTCAATGAGCCACCCGTCAGTGCGCCCCCGGTGTCCGGGCCGGCCGGCGGCGGGCTGCCGGTCAGCGGGCCACCCGCCGCCGGATTCCCCGTAAGCGCGCCACCAGCCGCCACACACCCGATCAGCGCCCCACCGACCAGCGCCCCACCCGTCAGCGCCCCGCCGATCACCGGAACGCCGTTCACCGGACCGCGGGCCGCCGCCGGAACGCCGATCACCGGACCGCTGGCGGCCGGCGGCCCGGCCGGGCCCGCGCGCCCGGTCGGTCCGCCCTCGACGGCGGCGTACCCGGCCAGCCACCCGCCGGTCGCCGCCATGCCGGCGCGACCCGTCCAGCCGGTCCGCGCGACGCCCGCCAACACCCCGCCGGCCGCCAGCCCGCCGTGGGGTCTGACCGCTCCGCCATGGAGTAGCGCCGCCCCGCCCCAGCCGCTGACCTCGTCGCCGCGCGACGAGGTACCCGTGGCCGATCCGACCACGCCCAGGGAGACGTCGCTCGCCGTCGACCCGCCCCTGGTGGCGTACGACGTGCCGGAACACCCGGTCGTCGACGTGCCGGCGGTGGCCGAGCGGGCGGCGTACCCCCGGGTGGAGCCGGCGTCGCCGCCCGCGTACCCGACGGAATCGGCGTCGCGCGGACGCGGCCGGACGGTCGCGGCCGTCGCGGCCGGGGTGGTGGTGCTGGCCGTCGCGGGCGTGGTCGGCGCGGTGGCGCTGGACCGGGACGAGCCGGCGTCCGCGCCGGCGGCACCGGCGGCGGCTTCCCCGGGACTGTCTAAGGCGACCGGCCCTCCGCCGGCCGACCTGCGGCTGCGCGACGACGACACCGCGATCACGATCAGCTGGTCGGACCCGACCGGCGGGGCGGTGCCGTTCATGGTGGCCGGGGGGCGGTCCGGGCAGGCGCTGGGCGTGATGGCCACCGTCGATCCTGGACAGACCAGCTACACGGTCAACGGTCTCAACGCCAAGGTGGACTACTGCTTCACGGTGCTGGCGGTCTACTCCACGGACAGCTTCGCCACCTCCGGTCAGGTCTGCACGGAGCGGACCCGCCCCACCTCGCCGGGCTGACCGACCGTCCATCTCGCACACGCTGGGTGTCCACAGGGGGACGGTGCGGGTTCCCTCGCCCCGGGCCGGCCCATATGATGTGCCACGGCTCAGGGGAGGGTCGTCCGGACGCGGCGCGCCACCTGGGAGGACCGGACGGGGAGGCAGCCGGCTGTGGCCAGCATCGACGACTTGGGGCGGAGTACCGACAGCAGCGCACTGCCCCGCCGCTCCCGCCGGATGCGGGGCGGGCTGGTCACCATCGGCACGGTCACCGCCCTGCTGGCCGCCATGGGGCTCACCGTCCTCGGGCTGGGCGCCGCGGACAACGCGGTCGCCAACTACGACGCCAGCAGCTGGTTGTGGAGCGCCGCGCGCAGCGAGCTGGCCCGGGTCAACGGGGTCACCGCGCGGGTCGACACCCGGATGGAGGTGCCGGCCGCCCGGCGGCACCCGATGCAGGTCACCCAGACCGACCGGCTGCTGATCCTGCGGGACCTCAACACCGGGCAGGTCAGCTCGCTGGACCTGGCCACCCTCCAGATCACCGCCACCACCCGGACCACCCCCGGGCTGGGGGTCAACGTGGCGCTGCACGAGGACGCGGCGTTCGTGGTGGACGCGGTGCAGGGCGTGGTCCGTCAGCTCGACCCGCGTTCGCTGGCGCCGGTCGGCGAGCCGGTGCGCTACCCGCCGGGCATCACCGGCGGCGCCTTCGACGGCAAGGGCCGGCTCTGGATCGCGGTGCCCGGCGAGGGCACCGTCTCGGCCGTCACCGCCGCGGAGCTGCCCGCCACGCCCGGGTCGGCGGCGCCGCCCGGGGGTGGGCTGAGCCCGAAGCAGGTCGAGACGTACACGGTGGCGGAACCGAGCCACGAGCTGGTGGTCTCCACCCTGGACGACGGGGTGGCGGTGCTCGACCGCACCTCCGCGTCGCTGGTCACCGTGCGCGCCGGCCGGACCGGTCGCACCGCGCTGGACACGACTGCGGCCGGCGCTCTGCCGGCCCGCACCAGCGGTCCGGTCGTACCGGTGACGGTCGCCGGCGAGCGGCGGGTACACGTGGTCGGCGACGGTGCCGAGGTGGTCCGGTTCACGGTCCCCGGCAGCGGCGACCGGCTCAAGCCGGCGGTGGCCTGGGCGGGCCGGTTCTACTGCGCCGACGAGGCGAGCGGCACCATCTGGTCGTTCGACAGCCGCGGCCATCTCGTCGAGACGATCAAGGGTCGGGGCCTGACCGGGCCGCTGGAGCTGGAGGTGCGGGAGAACCACCTCTTCATCAACGCGCCGGGCTCCGCCACCGCCCGGGTGGTCGACGACCGGCACCACGTGCGCGAGGTCAACAAGTACGCCAACGACGTGCTCGGCGGCGATCCGCCGCCGGCCCTCCCCCCGCCGCCGCCCCCGCCGCGCAAGCCCCGGGTGGGCAAGCCGAGCGCGCCCCGCCAGGTCACCGCCGCCGCCGGCAACGCGCAGGCCCGGGTCACCTGGAAGCCGGCCGCCGCGAACGGCGCCGAGATCATCCGGTACGTGGTGGAGGGCGCCGGCCAGCGCCACGAGGTGGGCGCCAACCAGCGGGCCGTGGAGGTCACCGGCCTGACCAACGGGGAGACGTACCGCTTCTCGGTGCGGGCGGTGAACGCCAAGGGTGCCGGCCCGGCGCGCACCAGCAACCCGGTCACGCCGACCGCGGCGGTGCCCGACCCGCCGACCGCGGTCACCGCCGAGGCACGGCCCGACGGCACCGTCCGGGTCAGCTGGCCGGCCGCGAACGGCCAGGGCAACACCATCGCCAAGTACGCGGTCACCGCGACCTCGGCCGGCGCCAACGCCCCGGCCGGCGAGTCGACCGGGACGGAGCTGGTGGTGCCGGCCGGCGAGCTGGAGTACGGCACCCAGTACGCGTTCACCGTGATCGCGGTCAACGACAAGGGCGCCGGCTCGACGGCGTCGCCGGTCAGCAACACGGTGGTGCCGTTCGCCGCCCCCGGTCAGCCGGTCGACCTGACGGCCAGCACCGTCGCCGACCAGCCGGGGACGGTCGCGTTGCGGTGGTCCCCGCCGGTGGAGAACGGCCGCCCGATCAGCAGGTACCTGGTCGACGTGGGCGGGCGGATCATCGAGGTGACCGACACGCAGGCCGCCGTGGACAAGCTGGGCGACGGCCAGAACGTGCTGGTCAAGGTCAAGGCGGTCAACGAGGCCGGCCCCGGGCCGGAGGCCAGCGCCACCGCCCGTACCGTCGCGCCGCCCCGGGTGACGGTGACTAGATCGTCGGCGGACGCGACGTCGGTGACGGTGGCCGTCACGGTGGACGCCGGCGGCGGCCAGGCGACCTGCTCCGCCAGCACCGGCGGGAAGACCGCCAACGGTGGCTGCGACAGCCTCCGGGTGACCGGGCTGACCCCGGGCACCGCGTACACGGTGACGGTGACGGCGACCAACGCCGCGGGCAGCGGCACCGCCACCCGGGCCCAGTCCACCGACCCGCTGTACGGCATCGCCACCTGCAACAACGGCCCGGACGGCGACCAGCGGACGTACTGCAACGCCGACGTCGGCGGCCGCAACGGCAACGAGGTGTTCTCGGTGACCCGGCAGGACAACGCCAAGCAGGTCGGGTGGGCCAGGCCCGGCACCCGGCTGCGGACGTACTGCCGCAAGCAGGGCGAGAACGTCGACTCCTGGATCTACAACAACCAGAAGCAGAGCACGTGGTGGGTGCAGGTGGAGTACAGCGGGCGGAACTACATCCCCTGGGCGTGGCTCAACCTCGAGGGCGGCGACGACATCAACCTGCTGCCCACCTGCTGAGCGCGTCACCGGAGTCGAGGAGCACCACCGTGAACAGCCCCCAGGAACCGCTCACCCAGCCGGAGGTGCAGGGCTTCGCCGCCCTCGCCGCCCGGTTGGCGGAGAACGTCAACGCGGTCGTGCTGGGCAAGCCCGAGGTGGTCCGGCTGGCGTTGACGGCGCTCTTCGCGCAGGGGCACGTGCTGCTGGAGGACGTCCCGGGCGTCGGCAAGACCACGCTGGCCCGGGCGATCGCCGCGACCGTCAAGGGGCAGTGGCGGCGCATCCAGTTCACCCCGGACCTGCTCCCCTCCGACGTGAGCGGGGTGACCATCTTCAACCAGGCCGCCCGGGCCTTCGAGTTCCACCCCGGCCCGGTCTTCGCCAACATCGTCATCGCCGACGAGATCAACCGGGCCTCGCCGAAGACCCAGTCGGCGCTGCTGGAGGTGATGGAGGAACACACCGTCACGGTGGACGGCGTCCGGCACCCGGTACCGCAGCCGTTCCTGGTGGTGGCCACCCAGAACCCGGTGGAGATGGACGGCACCTACCGCCTGCCGGAGGCGCAGCTCGACCGGTTCCTGGTGAAGCTCTCCGTCGGCTACCCCGACGAGGCGGTCGAGGTGGAGGTGCTGCGCGGCGCCACGGCCCGCTCCCCCGAGGCGCTCAGCGCCGTCACCGACACGGCCACCGTCGGGGAGATGGTGCGGATGGCCCGCCGCGTGCACATCGCCGAACCGCTCTACACGTACGCGGTCCGGCTGGCCGCCGCCACCCGCAACCACCCGCAGGTCCGGGTCGGGGTGAGCCCGCGCGGGGTGATCGCGCTGACCCGGGCGGCGTGCGCGTACGCGCTGATCGACGGTCGGGGCTGGATCATGCCGGAGGACCTGAAGACGCTCGCCGGGCCGGTCTTCGCGCACCGGCTGCTGCTCACCCCGGACGCCCAGGTGCGCGGGGTGACCGCCGCGGAGGTGCTGCGCCAGGCCATCGCGTCGGTGCCGGTGCCGCTGCCGTCGGGCCAGCCGGCCCCGGCGCACTCCTGACGGCCGCGCCGATGGGGATGACCGCCCGGGGTGTCGGTCTGCTCGCCGCCGCCGGGACGCTGCTCGGCACGGGTTTCCGGTTCGCGTACCCCGAGCTGACCCTGCTCGGCGGGGCGGCCGCGATCGCGGTCGGCCACGCGGTGGCGACGGCGGCGTGGCGACCCCGGCTGGCGGTCGACCGGCGAGCCGACCCGGACCGGGTGGCGCGCGGCGAGCCGACCCGGATGTCGGTGACCGTGCGCAACGCCGGCCGGTGGCGGGCGGCGAACCTGCTCGCCGAGGACCGGTGCGGCGCCGCGACGGTGCCGGTGCCGGTGCTACGGCTGCGCCCCGGACGGGACACCACCGTGGCGTACGACGTGCCGACCCACCGGCGGGGCGTGGTGCCGGTGGGTCCGCTGCGGGTCACCCGCCGGGACCCGCTGGGCCTGGTGGCGCTCTCAAGGCCGTACGGCGACAGCGTGCCGGTCTGGGTGCACCCGCGGATCCACCCGCTGCGCGCGGTGCCCACCGGCGCGGGGCGCAGCCTCGACGGCCGGGTGGACAGCGTGCCGCAGGGCTCGATCACCTTCGACTCGCTGCGCGAGTACGTGGTCGGCGACGAGCTGCGCCGGGTGCACTGGCGGACCAGCGCCCGGGTCGGCGAGCTGATGGTGCGGGAGAACGTGGACACCAGCCTGCCCCGGATCGTGGTGCTGCTGGACAACCGGGCCATCGCCCACCCGGGCCGGGTCGACGGGGTGGCCGAGTCGTTCGAGTCCGCCTGCGAAGCGGCCGCCTCGGTGGTCACCGCCGCCGTCCGGGAGGACCTGGCCGTGGTGCTGATGCTGGTCGACCCGGCCGACGACCGGGCCGCCGATCCGCCGTTGGACCGGCTGACCGCCGTGGAGCTGACCGGGGCGGACGGGGCGACGCTGCGCGCCACCGCGGCGCGGCTGCGCCAGGACCGACTCGGCGACACGCTGGTCTTCCTGACCGGGCCGGGGCGCCGGGACGACCTGGGGCAGCTGGGCGCGCTGCGCGGGCCGTACCCGTCGGTGGTGGTGGGGGTCTTCGGGGCGGACGGGCCGACGCCGGCCGATGCGGCCGGCCTGGTGGTGCTGGACGCGGCCGACGGCGCGGCGTTCGCCGCCGAGTGGGACGGGGTGCGCCGGTGGTGACCACCGCGCCCCGCGAGGCGGTCACGCCGGGAACCGCGCCGCCGGGTGGCGAAGCGACGGCGCGGGCGCTGCGCGCGGTGCCGGTGCCGGTGGCGCTGGTCGTGATGATCGGGCTGGCCGGCGTGGTCCTCGGCCGGGTGTACGCCGGTGACCTGCTGACCCGGCTGATGCTGGGCGCGGCGGTCGGCTCGGTGCTGGTGGGCGTGGCGGCCCGGCGGCTGCCCTCCTGGCTGGTGGCGCCGGTGTCGGTGCTGGCGATGGCCGGCTGGACGGCGTGGTCGCTGCGGCTGGCCGCCGCGCACGCCGCGGTGCCGGGCGGCTTCGCCGAGGTGGCCGGCGACGCCGCCCGCAACGGCATCCCCCGGCTGCTCACCGCGATGATCCCGGTCGAGCCGGCCCCCGACACGGTGCTGGTGCCGCTGGTGGCGGCCTGGCTGGCCGGGCTCGCCGGCACCGAGGTGGCGGTGCGCGCCGGGCGGGTGCTGCTCGGCTTCCTGCCGCCGGCGCTGCTCTACGCCGGCGCCCTCTACGTGGTGGGGCCGAACGCCGACCCGGCGATCTGGCCGTCAGTAGCGTTCGCCGCCGCCGCGGCGCTGGGCCTCGCGGCCCCCGCCGGTCGGGTCGCCGCCGGCGCCGCCGACCCGGCGGCCGG
>NZ_JBAKHO010000092.1:0-10939 GCF_036902735.1 Micromonospora lacuserhaii
CCTCCGACTTGGCGCGGCGCGACCGACCGGCACCGGCGCGGACGCCGCCCGGGGTGGGCGGAGTGCCGGCGCGGGCGGCGGACGCCCGAAGGGCGCGGACGCCGCGGCCGTCGGCTCGGCCGCGGGTGGTTCGGGTGACGCCGCGGCGGCCGGCTCGGCTGCCGGGCCGGAGCTGGCCCGGGCGGTGCTGGACGCGGCGAAGTCCCGCCGGGAGTCGGCGGCGAAGACCCGTCGCAAGAGCGCGGTCTCCGGCGACGGCGGTGAGCGGCGGTTGCGCGGCTACTCCGGGCCGGGCCCGGACCCGCGTGACCCACAGCCGCTGGGCGTGGTGCTGGAACGGCTGATGAAGGCGCGCGGGTGGCAGCAGCCGGCCGCCGAGGCGACCGTCTTCGGCGCCTGGGAGAAGGTGGTCGGGGCGGAGATCGCCCAGCACAGCCGCCCGGTGAAGCTCGAGGACGGCGTGCTGACGGTGGAGGCGCGCTCGACGGCGTGGGCCACCCAGCTGCGGCTGCTCGCCGGCTCGTTGCTCAAGCGGATCGCCGGGGAGGTCGGCCACAACGTGGTGCTCAAGCTGCACATCCACGGCCCGGCGGCACCGTCCTGGTCGAAGGGCCCGCGGCGAGTCCGGGGCCGCGGCCCCCGGGACACCTACGGCTGAGCCCGGGTCACCGCCCGGCGCGTCGGGCCTCGCGCTCGGCGCGCTTGCGTTCCCGCTGCTCACGGCTCCAGCGCTTGCGGTTCTCCAGGTCCCGCGTCCACGCCTCGCGGGCCTGCGTGGAACCGCCCTGCACGGCACCCTGGACCCCCTCGGCCGGGCCGGCCAGGTACTTGAAGGCCCAGGCCCACAGCGTGCCGCCCTCGCCGGGAGCCCGCTGCTGCCGCTTCGCCTCGCTCATCTCGCCTGACCTCTCCTCGATGCTTTGTGCCCCAACGGTTGGTACACCAATTATTGGTACGATAGCAACGACCATGAGGAGGCCGATCGGTGCGTGACCAGATGGACGGGGATCCGCTGGCGCTGGAACAGCAGGTGTGTTTCGCCCTCTCCGTCGCCGCCCGCGGGGTCGTCGCCGTCTACCGGCCGCTGCTCGAGCCGATGGGGCTGACCCATCCGCAGTACCTGGTCATGCTCGCGCTGTGGCAGCACGCGCCGCTGTCGGTCCGGGAACTCAGCCGTCTGCTCCAGCTCGACCCCGGCACGCTGTCGCCCCTGCTCAAGCGCCTGGAGGCGGCGGGCTACCTGCGGCGCGAGCGGGACCCCGCGGACGAGCGGAGCCTCGCCGTCACGCTCACCGCCGCCGGTCAGGCCCTGCGCGCCCGGGCCGAGCAGATTCCGCCGACGATCGTGGAACGGCTCGGGATGCCGGTCGAGGAGCTGCGGCGCCTGCACACGATGCTGACCGAGGTGATCGGCGCGGCGAACCGCGCCGCAACCGGCACCCCCACCGCGCCGGGCCCGACGACTTCCTGACGACGCCGGCGACCCGCCCGGTCAGGTCGACGGGGCGGCCCGGCACGGGATCAGGCGTCGGCGTAGACGGCGAAGCCGCGGTCGGCGCAGCGCCGGTAGAAGGCGGACAGCACGCCGAGTTCGGCGCAGGTGAAGTCCCACTGCGGCGGGTCGCCGCTCTCGTCGCGCAGCCGGTCGAGCCGGCTTTCCAGCCAGCGCAGCTGCTGCTCGGCCAGGCGCCCGTCGCCCAACAGCGCGCGGAGCACCTCGCTGACCGACTCGAAGCTCACCGGCTCGCCGTACGGCCGGTGCTGGGCGACGAACTTCTCCACCCCGCCGGCGATCCAGGCGCAGCCGTCCGGGTCGATCACCGGGTCCTCGTCCTCGGCGGCGGCCTCCGTGGCGTAGAGCACATTCTCCAGCCCGAGGATCAGGTCGACCAGCTCGGTGTAGGCGGTCGCCCGCACCGTGCCGGTCTTGGCGATGTGCTCGGCGAGCGCGGCGGTCGGCGCGGAGATCCCGGGAATGTCCACGATCTCACCGAAGTCCACGAACTCGGCCGGCGCGACCGGGTCGTAGAAGCGGCCGGTCCGCGGCCAGTGCACCGCGACATTGTCCAGCCCCATCTGGCGTCACCCCTTGTGAGCACGTGTCGGTTCGATCGCGTCGATCGTCCCGCTTGCGGATGGAAAAGATCAAGACGAGCACCGGTGGCGCCGCAAAGGTACGGTACGGCCGGTCTGCGCGCGACCCCTGGCCGGGCGTCCACCCGCCCGACGTTTCTCCGTGCGGCGCCGCCCTCGATCTTCGCCAGGCGTGTAGGGGGAGTCGTGGACAGCACGGTTCGGCCGGCTACGGAGGTCTCAGACGCCGCGGAAGGGTGCCGAGTGGCGGTTGTGTCGTGCGCGCACAGTAAGATTGACCGCGAGACGAACACCCGGCACGGAGCGACGGACACGGGCCCCCGAGGGCCCTTGATCATTGTCCCGCGTCGGGTCGAGCCGATCGCGATCCGCGGGCAACCGCGGCGACCGGTGCACGCGCTCCGTGACCTGGACTTCCCGGGCCGGTCCGTGCGCCGACGTCGCGTCCTGTCCGCCGAACCCGCGCCCCCGCGCCCTGGCGCGGCCGGGCGCGAGAAAGTGGCCGAGGGTGGCAACGCAGGACAAGCAGGAGTACGGCGCAGAGTCGATCACCGTCCTGGAGGGGCTGGAGGCGGTCCGCAAGCGGCCCGGTATGTACATCGGGTCGACCGGTGAGCGCGGTCTGCACCACCTCGTGTGGGAGGTCGTGGACAACGCCGTGGACGAGGCGCTCGCCGGCTACTGCGACACCATCGACGTGGTGCTGCTCGCCGACGGCGGCGTCCAGGTCACCGACAACGGCCGTGGCTTCCCGGTCGACCTGCACCCGAAGCTGAAGAAGCCGGGTGTCGAGGTCGCGCTGACCGTCCTGCACGCGGGCGGCAAGTTCGACGGCAAGGCCTACGCGGTCTCCGGCGGTCTGCACGGCGTGGGCGTCTCGGTGGTGAACGCCCTCTCCACCCGGATGGCGGTGGAGATCCACAAGTCCGGCTTCGTCTGGCGGCAGAAGTACCGCGACTCCAAGCCGAGCCCGCTGGAGAAGGGTGAGACCACCGACCGCACCGGCTCGGCGGTCACCTTCTGGCCGGACCCGGACGTCTTCGAG
The DNA here is from genome assembly GCF_036902735.1 of Micromonospora lacuserhaii. Lineage (NCBI taxonomy): Bacteria > Bacillati > Actinomycetota > Actinomycetes > Micromonosporales > Micromonosporaceae > Micromonospora > Micromonospora lacuserhaii. Next base: position 3,140 of record NZ_JBAKHO010000092.1, read on the forward strand.
ACCGTCGACTTCGACTTCCAGACGATCTACCGGCGCCTCCAGGAGATGGCCTTCCTCAACCGGGGTCTCTCCATCCACCTGCTCGACGAGCGGGTCGCCGAGGAGGAGGACGGCCGGCAGCGCGAGGTCACCTTCCTCTACGAGGGCGGCATCGCCGACTTCGTCCGGCACCTCAACGCCTCCAAGAACCCGATCCACAAGACGGTGGTCGAGTTCGGTGCCGAGGAGGAGGGCATGTCGGTCGAGATCGCCATGCAGTGGAACGAGTCGTACGGCGAGTCGGTCTACACCTTCGCCAACACGATCAACACGCACGAGGGCGGCACCCACGAGGAGGGCTTCCGATCGGCGCTGACCAGCGTGGTCAACCGCTACGGCGCGGACAAGAAGCTGCTCAAGGGCGACGAGAAGCTCTCCGGCGAGGACATCCGCGAGGGCCTCGCCTCGATCATCTCGGTCAAGCTGGCCAACCCGCAGTTCGAGGGCCAGACCAAGACCAAGCTGGGCAACACCCCGGTGAAGAGCTTCGTGCAGCGGGTCTGCAACGACCGGCTGGTCGACTGGTTCGACCGCAACCCGGCCGAGGCCAAGATGATCATTCAGAAGGCGTCCCAGGCGGCCCGGGCCCGGATCGCCGCCCAGCAGGCCCGCAAGCTGGCCCGACGCAAGTCACTGCTGGAGTCCGGCTCGATGCCGGGCAAGCTGGCCGACTGCCAGTCCACCGACCCGCGCGAGTCCGAGGTCTTCATCGTCGAGGGCGACTCGGCCGGTGGCTCCGCCAAGCAGGGCCGTGACCCGCGGACCCAGGCGATCCTGCCGATCCGCGGCAAGATCCTCAACGTGGAGAAGGCCCGGATCGACCGGGTGCTGAAGAACAACGAGGTCCAGGCGCTGATCACCGCGCTGGGCACCGGCATCCACGACGACTTCGACATGGAGAAGCTGCGGTACCACAAGGTGGTGCTGATGGCCGACGCGGACGTCGACGGCCAGCACATCCAGACGCTGCTGCTCACCCTGCTCTTCCGCTTCATGCGGCCGCTGGTCGAGCTGGGCCACGTCTACCTGGCCGCCCCGCCGCTCTACAAGATCAAGTGGAACAAGAAGGGCGACGACGCCCAGTACGCGTACTCGGACCGGGAACGCGACGGGCTGATCGCGCTGCGCCAGCAGAAGAAGCCCAACGCTCGCCCGGACGACATCCAGCGGTTCAAGGGTCTCGGCGAGATGAACTACCCCGAGCTGTGGGAAACCACCATGAACCCGGCAACGCGTACGCTGCGCCAGGTGACGCTCGACGACGCCGCGACCGCCGACGAGTTGTTCAGCGTGCTGATGGGCGAGGACGTCGAGGCCCGCCGGTCGTTCATCCAGCGCAACGCCAAGGACGTGCGGTTCCTCGACATCTGACGGACCCGGCGTGGCCGGCCGGTGTCCACCGGCCGGCCACCCGGTCCACAGAGTTATCCACAGCTTGGCCGGTTTCCCACAGCCGTTATCCACAGCACGAAAACGACTCTGAGTCTGATAAGGGTTAACAGTGACCGATACTCCCGAGTCCACCCCGAACGAGCCGGAGATCCCGGAGACACCTCTCGCGGCGGTCGTGCAGCACGACCGGATCGAACCGGTCGGCCTCGAGGTCGAGATGCAGCGCTCGTACCTCGACTACGCGATGAGCGTCATCGTCGGGCGGGCCCTGCCGGACGTCCGGGACGGGCTCAAGCCGGTCCACCGCAAGATCCTGTACGCCATGTTCGACTCCGGCTACCGGCCGGACCGTGGCTACGTGAAGTGCTCCCGCGTCGTCGGTGACGTGATGGGTCAGTTCCACCCGCACGGCGACTCGGCGATCTACGACGCGCTGGTCCGGATGGCCCAGCCTTGGTCGCTGCGCTACCCGCTGGTCGACGGCAACGGCAACTTCGGCTCCCCGGGCAACGACCCGGCGGCGGCCATGCGGTACACCGAGTGCAAGCTCGACCCGCTGGCCATGGAGATGCTGCGGGACATCGACGAGGACACCGTCGACCTCCAGGACAACTACGACGGCCGGGCCAAGGAGCCCACCATCCTGCCGTCGCGGATCCCCAACCTGCTGATCAACGGCTCCGAGGGCATCGCGGTCGGCATGGCCACCAAGATCCCGCCGCACAACCTGCGCGAGATCGGCGCGGCGGTGCAGTGGTGCCTGGAGAACCCGGAGGTCGACGAGGCCACCACCCTCGACGCCCTGCTGGAGATCGTCAAGGGCCCGGACTTCCCCACCCACGGTCTGATCGTGGGCACCCAGGCCATCCAGGACGCGTACCGGACCGGGCGCGGCTCGATCCGGATGCGCGCCGTGGTCGAGGTCGAGGAGGACAAGCGGGGCCGGCCCTGCCTGGTGGTCAGCGAGCTGCCCTACCAGGTCAACCCGGACAACCTCGCCGAGCGGATCGCCGAGCTGATCAAGGAGGGCAAGCTCGCCGGCATCGCCGACATCCGGGACGAGTCCTCCGGGCGTACCGGCATGCGGATCGTGCTGGTCCTGAAGCGCGACGCGGTCGCCAAGGTGGTGCTGAACAACCTCTACAAGCACACCCAGCTCCAGGAAACCTTCGGCGCCAACATGCTGGCCCTCGTCGACGGGGTGCCGCGCACGCTCAACCTGGCCCAGTTCCTGCGCTACTACGTCGAGCACCAGATCGAGGTGATCCGCCGGCGGACCGCGTTCCGGCTCCGCAAGGCGGAGGAGCGGGCGCACATCCTGCGCGGTCTGGCCAAGGCGCTGGACGCCCTGGACGAGGTGATCGCCCTGATCCGGCGCTCGCCCACCGTCGACGACGCCCGGCAGGGCCTGATCCGGCTGCTGGACATCGACGAGATCCAGGCGACCGCGATCCTGGACATGCAGCTGCGCCGCCTCGCCGCCCTGGAGCGGCAGCGGATCGTCGACGACCTGACGAAGCTCGAGATCGAGATCGCCGACCTCAAGGACATCCTGGCGAAGCCGGAGCGGCAGCGGAAGATCGTCTCCGAGGAGCTCGGCGAGATCGTCGCGAAGTGGGGCGACGAGCGGCGGACGAAGATCGTGCCGTTCGACGGCGAGGTCTCGATGGAGGACCTGATCGCCCGCGAGGACGTGGTCGTCACCATCACCCGCACCGGGTACGCCAAGCGCACCAAGGTCGACCTCTACCGCTCCCAGCGGCGCGGCGGCAAGGGCGTCAGCGGCGCCACCCTGCGGCAGGACGACATCGTCAGCCACTTCTTCGTATGCTCCACCCACGACTGGATCCTGTTCTTCACGAACAAGGGCCGCGTCTACCGGGCCAAGGCGTACGAGTTGCCGGAAGCCAGTAGGGTGGCCAAGGGCCAGCACGTGGCCAACCTGCTCGCCTTCCAACCTGACGAGCAGATCGCGCAGATCATTGAAATCCCGAACTACCAGGTGGCTCCCTACCTGGTACTGGCCACGAGAAACGGCCTGGTGAAGAAGACCCGACTCGAGGAGTTCGACTCCAACCGGTCCGGCGGCGTCATCGCGATCAACCTGCGCGATGAGGACGAGCTGGTCGGTGCTGTCCTCGTGGCGCCGGAGGAGGACCTGCTGCTCGTCTCGAAGAAGGCGCAGGCGATCCGGTTCAACGCCACCGACGAGGCGCTGCGCCCGATGGGCCGCGCCACCTCGGGCGTGATCGGGATGCGCTTCACCGACGACGACGTCCTGCTGGCCATGGAGGTCGTTCGGGAGGGCCTGGACGTTCTGGTGGCCACGAACGGGGGATACGCGAAACGCACCCCGATCGAGGAATATCCGGTCCAGGGTCGGGGAGGTAAGGGCGTGCTGACTGCCAAGATCACCGAGCGACGCGGTGGTCTGGTCGGCGCGATCGTGATCGACCCGGACGACGAGCTGTTCGCGATCACGAGCAACGGCGGCGTCATCCGGACTCCGGTGAAGCCTGTACGCCGTACGCGTGACCGGAACACAATGGGGGTCAAGCTGATGGACCTCCCGGACGGCGTGACTATCGTGGCGATTGCTCGCAATGCCGACGAGCCTGACGAACAGGACTAGTTGATGACGGAGACACAGGCGAAGTCGGGGAACACGGGGACCTCGGCCACCCCGGTCGACGAGGAGGCCGCCAAGAGCGGCACAGCCGCGGCCGGTCGCGCTGCCGTGGGTCGGGCGACCGTCCCCGCCGATGCGCCTGCCCCGAAGTTCACCCGGGCACCCGGCATGACACCGCCGCCGGAGACGCCGGGCGACGAGGGGTCGACCGAGAAGCCCCCGACAGCGGGGCTCGACGGGCCCTCCTCCGCCACCCAGCCGGCGGTTGCCTCGGCCAAGTCGGCCAACACCACCCAGCCGATCAAGACGGGAGCCGCCACCTCCCCGTCCGGCACCGGCACCCAGCCGAGGGTGGGCGGCGGGGCGAGGCCGTCGCCCGACGGGGGCCGCCCGGCCGCCGGAGGCCGTCCCGCCAACGGCGGAGGCCTGCCGCCGGGCATCGGTGGCGCCGTCGGGGCCGCCCGGGTCGGTGACGCGGTACGCGCCGCGCGTGCCTCGGTCGGCTCGGCCGCCTCCCGCGGCCCGCGCCGGGCCCGGCTGAACCTCAAGCGGATCGACCCCTGGTCGGTGATGAAGTTCGCCTTCTCGGTGTCGGTGGTGCTCTTCATCGTGGTGGTCGTCGCCACCTCGGTGCTCTACCTGGCCCTGGACGCCATGGGCGTGTTCCAGAGCGTCAACGACAGCCTGACCGACCTGGTCAGCGCCGGCGGTGGGCAGAGCACCAGCGGCTTCCAGATCACCGCCAAGGGCGTCATCCTCAGCTCCGCGCTGATCGGCCTGGTGAACGTCGTCCTGTTCACCGCGCTCGCCACGCTCGGCGCGTTCGTCTACAACGTCTGCGCCGACCTGGTCGGCGGGATCGAGCTGACGCTCGCCGAGCGGGACTGATCCGGCTCCACGACGCCGGGGCACCGCCGAAAGCGGTCGCCCCGGCGTCGTGCGTACGGGTAGGTTCAAAGTGGCGCGGGCGCGCCGGCCCCCCGATTTGGGGCCGAGCGACGCGATGGGTTAACCTTGCTCGTCGCCACGCGGGGCTATAGCTCAGTCGGTTAGAGCGCAGAGCTGATAACTCTGAGGTCGCTGGTTCGATTCCAGCTAGCCCCACCGCACACCGTTCCGACGGCACAGTCGAGCGCGAGGGGTCGCCCCATGTTCAAGAAGCTTCTGTTCCTGGTCGGCGTCGTCGGCGTTGCCGCGCTGGTGGCCAAGAAGGTCAAGGCTTCCAACGACGAGCGCGCCCTGTGGCACGAGGCGACCACCGCCCCCGACCTGCGCTGACATCCGGCACCAGGCGGCTCCGCCCGCCCTCGGGGCCCTAGCTCAACTGGCAGAGCACTGCCTTTGCAAGGCAGGGGTTAGGGGTTCGAGTCCCCTGGGCTCCACCAGCACTTCCACCGGTTGATCTCGCTCCCGAGTACAGCCATTCGTACAGCCAAGCGGTCACGCCGTCCCCTCCTCGCCCAGCACCCGATCGATGGCCGAGGCAGCCTGACGAGCCCGTGCCCGCAGGACGTGCCCGTAGGTGTCGGCCGTCATCCGGATCGTGGAGTGCCCGAGCAGCTCCATCACCGTGCGCAGCTCCTCGCCCTGGTCGAGCAGGAACGTGGCGAAGGCGTGCCGCAGGTCGTGCAGGTGCAGCCAGTCCAGGCCGGCTGCCGCGCGGAGCTGTTCAAAGCGCCGGTTGACGTTCCGCGGTTCCATCGGCGTGCCGATCGTGCTGGCGAACACCAGGCCCAGATCCGACCACACCTCGCCAGCGGCAAGCCGCTCCTTGGCCTGGCGTATCCGGTGCGACTTCAACGTCTTGACGGCAAACCCGGACAGCGGGATCGGCCGAATGGACCGGTGCGTCTTCGGCGGTACGAACGCCAGGACCCGGTCGGTCCGCTGGAGCGTTTGCCGAACGAACAGCGCCCTACCCGGCAGGTCGACATCCGACCAGCGCAGGCCCAACAGCTCAGCCCGCCGCAGCCCGGTCGCCAGTGCCAGCACGAACAGCGACTCCAGCCGGTCACCCCTGAGCGCCGACAGGAGCCTCTTGGCTTCCTCAGGAGTCAGGGCACGCCGCTCGGACCGGCCGAGAGCCGGCGGCTTGGCCGCCTTGGCGACGTTGCGCGGCACCAGGTCCATCCGCTCGGCGTCGGCCAGGGCCACCCGCAGAACCGCATGCACCTTGATGATGCTGGCCGGCGCCAGCTTGCCCCGAAGCCCGGTCAGGAACCGCTGCATGTCCCGAGGCGTCAGCCGGTCGAGCTTCACCCGCCCCAGTCCCGGCACCAGGTGCTTGCTCACCGCCAGCCGGTAGCGAGCCAGCGTGGACGGCCGGGTGCCGTCGTGCGCCTTCACGTCCCGCAGCCACTCGGTCAACCACGCTTCCACCGTCCGAGGCTGCGCGGTGAGGTCGATGCCGAGCTGGAGTTGCCGGCGCAGCTCGTCACGCTTCCGAACCGCCTCAGCCTCGCTTTTGGCGTAGACGTACTTCCGTTTCCGCTTCCCGTCGATCCAGCCCAGGTCGATCACCGCCGCCCAGATGCCCGGGCGCTGCTCGTACACCGAGCCCTCACCGTGGGAGCGACGACGCCGGCCGGTCATGCCGCGAACTCCTCACTTGCCGAAAGGAATTCGTCGATCGCGGACAGCGGGATGAGCCGGGCACGCCCCGCTTTGATCGACCGCAGTCGACCCGATCGCATCAGCACGTACACGGTGTCCCGGCACACGCCAAGCAGCGCGGCGGCCTCAGCCGGGCGCGCGCTCTTTCGCTCGGTCATGCTCGGTCCCCTTCCTGCTCCGCCGAGCTGACTGCCGAAGCATCGGGTGGTGCCTGATCGCGTCTGGCGGCGTCGAGTTGGGCGCGCCATTGGATGCGTTCGGAGATCGCCCGCAGGACCCGGTGCCCGAGGGGCGGCACGTCCGGGTCGGTGGGCCGGGCGAGTTCCCAGGCGTGCCGGTGGTCGCCGCCGGCCGGTGCGGTGGCGGCGTCGGTGGTGACGCCGAGCAGTGCCTTGACCCAGTCGCGGCGGTCGGCGCGGTGGTCGGCGAGGGTCTTGCCGGACCATTGCCGTGAGATCAGCACCCGGCGACCGCCGATGCCGAGGGTGTCCCGCTTGTGGACCTTGTTCTTGCAGTGGCCCGGCCCGGCCGCAGCCCGGGCCGGGCCTTCTTGGGCTGGACGCCGTAGAGCAGCCAGTTGGCGCACCGCTCCGAGCACGGCGTGTGCCGCAGCTCCTGCCACAGCCGTTCCAGGTGCGCACGCTGACGAGCAGTGGTCACGTCGTGGCAGTCGGCGGCCTGCTTAGTGAGGTACTTGGTGATGTAGCCGACGCACCGGTCCGCGTCCTTCGTGCCGGCGAGCACGCCCTTGGCGTCGACCTGGACACCGAACCGGACGACGTGCACGGGTTCGGCGTCGGGGTCGGCGTCGACCAGGTCCAGGGCGTCATCCCACGACGGCAGCAGCCGACCGCTGGCCGGGTCGACGTAGCCGCCCGCGTTCTGACAAGGCCCGCTGTGATCCGCCAACTGATCCGCTGCACATCTCCGCCAGGTGATGTGCGACAGGGGGTCTAGGGCCTAGCGGCAGGTCGGTGGAGCGTGGGCGCACGGATCTGCCGATGAGCGGTCGCCGCGACATGCGCATGCTGCGCGCGTCGGTCGGGTGCACATGTTGTACGGGGTGTCAACGCCGCCTGAATCCTGACCATCGTGTTCCGGCTGAACTTTGACCACCCCGGTCTTGT
>NZ_JBAKHO010000093.1:0-10709 GCF_036902735.1 Micromonospora lacuserhaii
CGCCGGGCCGGCCCAGCGCGTCGGTGAGCCCGGCGACGGCGGCGCGGAGCCGCCCGGCGGCCCGGCCGGACCGCACCCGCGGCACCCAGCGGGTGGCCGCCACCGGAACGAGCACCACCGGCACCAGCACGGCGAGCGCGCCGAGCGCGTAGATGAGGGTCACGGGCGGGCACCGCCCCTGGGTCGGGCGGCGGGCACGGCGGCGTACGCCGACCCGGCCGCGGGCCGTCGCGTGACGCCTACCGATGCCATTGGTCCCCCTGCCGCCGGCGCTCGGCCGGACCTGCCCCGCACTTCACGACCCGGAGGGGCCCCACGCCGTCCCGGACCGGATCGACCACGCCGTCGCCGGCAGATGGTGATCGAGTGTTGCCACCCTAGTGGAACGCCGCGCGCGAGCGGTAGCCGCGAGGCCCGTCCTGCGGCTTTTCCCCGCTTTTCCCGGTCGGCAGGCCGACAGCCGTCCCTCCCGCCGGGACGGGCGCCGACCCGGCCGGCGGGTCGGCGGGACCGGTCAGCGGACCGGCAGGGTCAACCGGTCGGCCAGCACGTGCAGCAGGGCGGGGTGCAGCTTGTCGCTCCAGCCGCCCCCACCGGCGGCGAGTTCCGCGGTGCGCAGCCAGAGCTCGACCAGGTACGCGTCGGCGACGAGCCGGCGACGGGCCGGGTCGAGCCCGAAGGCCGCGCCGTGCCGCTCCAGCAGGTCGACCATCGCCGTGGTCGCCTCGCCGGCGGGCCGGCCGTCCAGCGACAGCGCGCACTGGAACCCCTGGTGGGCCAGGTCGAAGCCGACCGGCCGGTCGGTGCCGCTGTTCTCCCAGTCCCAGGCGACCAGCCGACCCCGGTGGGTGCCCAGGTTCCACGGCACCCAGTCGCCGTGCCAGTGTCCGAACTCCAGGGTCGTCGCGCCGTCCCGGTCGACGAGCGCGGCCAGCGCGGCGTCGACCGCCCCGCCGGCCCGGGCGGCGCGGGCGGTCAGGTCGGCCAGGAAGGGTGAGTCACGCAGTGGCCCGGGAGCCTGGGCCGGGCCACCCCGCCGGGCCACCGCCAGCATCGCGGCCACCCGGGGCCGCTGCGGGTGGCGCAGCCGGCGGACCCGGGCCGGCATCGGCTCGACCAGGGTCACCCGGAGGTCCGCCCAGGTGAGTTCGCGCAGCAGGCCCGGCACGTCGGGGAAGTCACCGCCGTCACGGGGCAGGTCCCGCAGCGCGTCGGCCTCCGCGCCGACCATCGCCCGGGTCGCGTCGTTCCAGCCGATCTTCGCGTACGCCCGCGCGGCGCCCCGGTCGTCGAAGAGCTGCAACGTCGGCTTGTGGTGCGGGTCCGGCGGGCGGATGCCGATGGCGGCGTGCAGCCGGCGGCCCTCGACCTGGCTGATCCGCTCGGCCAGCAGCAGCTCGGCCGGGTCCACGTCGGTCGGCACGGCGACGGTGAGCACGGGCATCCGAGCCAGGCCGGTGGCGCCGGCGCCGGCGAGCAGGCCCACCGCGAGCCGGTTGGCCCGGACCCGGGGCGGCCGCAGCGCGTTGTACGCCAGGGTCGACGCCGCCCCCACCCGACGCGAGGCCAGCGGCAGCAGGAACTTCGCCCGCTCCACCGAGGGCACCACGGCGTACCGGGCGGCGACCCGGTGACCGGCGGGCGCGGGGGCCGGCGCGGCGGAGACGTCGAGCCGGAGTCGCGGGTCGCCGAAGATGGCCCGGCTCACCCAGCCCAGGCCGTCCCGCCGGGTCCGCGGATCCGCTGCCGTCGTCATGCCGTCCCCCATCCCGCCCGCCGCCCGGGCCGCGTTGGCGGACACGATAGGTGCAGCGGGCAAGCCGCCGCCCGGCGGGCCGGAGCCCACCGGGCGGCGTGCCGGTCTCCTCAGCGCTGCCAGACGCGGACGTAGTCCACCTTGAAGTCGGCCGGGAAGTGGGTGGCCGCGTCCGGTTCGCCGAGCCAGCCGCCGACCTGGAAGTTCAGCCGGATGTTGAACGGCTTGTTGAAGGCCTGGTCGAACCACGGCGTGGTGCTGCGGTCGCGCTGCCAGACCTGCCGCCCGTCGACGTACCAGCGGATCACGCCCGGCTCCCACTCCGTGGTGTACGTGTGGAAGCCGTCACCGGGGTACCCGCCGTTCGGGAAGGCCCAGCGCTGGTCCTGCTTCACCGGGGTGTAGTCGTAGAAGATGCCCTGGGTGGCGGCCCGGTAGAAGTCGCTGCCGCCGGGCAACTCCACCACGTCGATCTCGCCGTTGCCGCCGTCGTCCGGGCGCAGCCAGAACGCCGGCCAGAGCCCCCGTGAGTCGGTCGGCCCGTTGGGGGACTGGGCCCGCATCTCGAAGCGGCCGTACTGGAACGAGGCCTTACCGATGGTGTCCAGGTAGCTCTGGGTGTACTGGCGGGTCTGCGAGCTGCACACCGCGGTCTCCCGTTGCGCCCGCAGGGTGAGCACGCCGCCGGAGGTGAACGTGTTGTCGGCGTCGTCGACGTTGCAGCCGCTGTCGATGTCGCGTCCCTCGTTGTCGCGCAGGTTCCACCGGGACAGGTCGACCTGCGGCCCGCTGAACTCGTCGGACCAGACCAGCCGCCAGCCGGGCACCTGGTCGCCGGGCGCGACGGTCGGCGTCGGGGCGGGTGGGGTGGTGGTCGGCGGAGGCGGGGGCGCGGTGGTGGCGGTGCGCGTCGGGCTGGGCGCGACCGTCCGGGTCGGTGACGGCAGCGGCGCGGACGGCGGCGGCGCGGCGGGCGTCGTCGGCGCCGGCGTGGAGCTGGTCGGGGGCCGGACCGGCGCGTCGCCGCCCCGGCTGTAGTTCAGCACCAGCTGGGGCCGGATGGTGGTGCGGGTGTTCTCCTTCGACGCCCAGTAGATGCGGGTGTTCCAGTTCTCCTGGGTGAGGGCGAAGGTGACTCGGCCGTTGCCGGTGACCGCGCCGGTGACGTCCCAGGTGTTGAAGCCTTGGCTCACCCGGTCGACGGCGGCGAGCGCCGGGCCGAGGGCGGGCCGGGAGGTCCAGGCGCCCGCCCCGGCGGCGGTGCCCTGCGCGGTGTGCGCCCGCACCCGGGAGGAGAACGGCTGCCAGGCGTACACCCGCAGGCTCGCCCGGACGTCGCGGGCGTCGGCGGGCAGGCCCCGCACGGTGAATTCGATCAGCGCGTCGCGCTGGCCGTTGCCGTTGCCGTCGCAGAGCCGCGGGCAACTGGCCAGCGTGGTCTTCACGCCGTTGTCACCGTCCTGCGGCACCTGGGTGGCGGTGGTGTCGGCGGCGGCGGTGAGCACGACCGGTGACACTTCGGCCGCGAGCAGCGGCATCATGCTGGCCACCACCCCGGCGACCACACCGGCGCTGAGGACGCTCAGGACGACGGCCTTGCGGCGGGCACCGATGACCGGTGCGGCGCGGTGGAGTCCGTGCCTGGTCAAGGAACACTCCCTGTGTCGGCGGTGATTACCCGCCGCAGCGTATCGACGCTTCGCACCCGCCGTTCGGACAAAACCCACACGACGAGATGACTTAACCAAAGCATAAGAGTGACGCCGTCGCGGGCGCGGGCTGACGCGGGGCGCTACCGGCGGGCCGCCCCGGCCAGCGCCTCGCGCATCGCATGGACCGGCGCGGGCACCCCGGTGAACTGCTGGAACTGGTCGATCGCCTGGGCCAGCAGCAGGTCGAGCCCGGAGGCCACCCGCAGCCGGGCGGCGAGGGCGGACGCGGCCAACGGGGTCGGCCACGGGTCGTAGAGGGCGTCGAAGAGAACCGTGGACGGTCCCCAGTGGACCCGGTGGGCCAACTGGTCGGCCACCCCCTTCGGCACCGTCGAGATGACCACGTCGGTGTCCAGGTACGCCGTGGCCCGGTCCCACGGCGCCGCGGCCAGCTCCACCCCGACCGCCGTCGCCACCGGGCGCAGCTCGTTCACCGCGGCCTCCCGGCGGGCCACGACGGTGACCGGGCCGGTGCCGAGCCGGGCGCAGGCGGCCAGCGCGGCCCGGGCGGTGCCACCCGCGCCGAGCACGGTGACCCGGGCGCCCGGCGTCACCCCGGTGTTGGTGAGCACCTCGACCATGCCGACGACGTCGGTGTTGTCCGCGTACCAGACGCCGCCGGGACGTCGTACCAGCGTGTTGGCGGCGCCGACGGCGGCGGCGACCGGCGAGGCGCGGTCGGCCACCGCGAGCGCGGCCTCCTTGCCGGGCATGGTGACCGACAGGCCGACCCACTCCGGGCCCAGGCCGGCGACCAGCTCCGCCAGCTCCGCCGCCGCGCACTCGATCCGGGTGTACGACCAGCCGGTCAGCCCGGCGGCGGCGTAGCCGGCGTGGTGGATCACCGGGGAGAGGGAGTGCGCGATCGGCTTGCCGACCACCGCGGCCCGGTGCACCGTCACGTCACTCCCCCGTCCCACGACTTCCGACCCGAGCCAGCCGGGGGGTCAGATGATGCCGGCTTCCCTCGCCTTGGCCTCGTTACGCTGCTGCTCCGCGTACGTCTCCGCGAAGGCGGAGTGACCCTGCTTGTCGATGGCCACGAAGTAGAACCACTTGCCGTCCGGCGGGTCCATCGAGCCCTGCATCGCCTGCTTGCCGGGGTTGTCGATCGGCGTGGGCGGCAGACCCTTCAGCTTCCGGTTGTACGGGTTCTTCGGGTTGTCGAGCTCAGAGGCGGTCATCTGGGCGGACGTCTTGGTCTTCTGGCCGGTCAGCTCCAGGTAGTAGTTGACCGTGACGTCCATCTCCAGGCAGTTGCAGGGGAATTCCTTGTACACCCGGTTGTAGGCCACCCGGGCGACCTTGCCCAGGTCGTCCTTGTTACCCGCCTCGGCCTGCGCGAGCGACGCGACGATCAACGCCTCGTACGGGCTGACCCCGCCGAGGTTGGCCTCCACGGTCTCGACGAACTTCAGCTCAGTCGTCACGGTGAGGAAGTTGGCCACCATGTCCTTCAGGATGCCCTCGGCGGTCGCGTTCGGCGGCATCTCGTAGGTGTCCGGGTAGAGGAAGCCCTCGATCGACTTGGTGACCTTCTTGCCGTCCTTGCGGTTGAACCAAAAGGCCGGCACACCCAGCGCCTCGGGATTCTTCGCCGCCGCCTCGAACTCCTTGACCGGGATCTTGGTCTTGTCCGAGAGGATCTTGTAGACGTTCTTGGCGGTGCGGCCCTCCGGAATCGTCACCTGGTTGGTGACCTTGTTCTTCCGGTCCAGCATCATGGTGAGCGCCTTCTCCGCGCTCATCTGCTTGCGCAGCTTGTAGAGCCCGGGCTGGATGTTCTTGGCCAGCGCGTTCGCCTCGGCCGCCTCGATGAAGGCCTTGGTGCTCTTCACCACGTCCGCCGCGACCAGCGCGTCGCCGATGTCGGCGATCAACGCGCCCTGCTTCACCTCGACCAGGGCCTGGCCGCTGCCGCCGCCGTCGTAGTCGGGGGTGACGAAGTGGTTACGGATCCGGTCGAAGCCGACGTAGGCGCCGCCACCGATCCCGCCCAGCAGGACCAGGGCCATGAACAGGGCGAAGACCGTCTTGCCCCGGCCGCCACCGGACTTCTTCTTCGCGTTGCGCCGCTCGACGAAGCCGCGCCGGTGCCGGCCCTTCTCACCCCTCTCCGGCTCGTCGAACCCGAGGTCCAAATCGTCGATCATTTCGTCCGCCTCCGCTGCGCGTCTAGCCAGCTCTGCAGGATCTCGACCGCGGCGGCCTGATCGACCACCGCGCGTTGGCGCTTTCCCCGGACGCCTCGCTCCGCCAGCCTACGAGACGCCACGACGGTCGACATCCTCTCGTCGGTGAGCGTCACCGGAACCGGCGCTATTACATCGGCCAAACGGCTCACATACGCCGTCACATGCTGCGCCGCCGGGCCGTGTTTCCCGGCCAGGTTGACCGGAAGGCCCACCACCACCTCGACCGCTTCGTGCTCGGCGATCAGGTGTGTGAGCTCCGCCATGTCGCTCGGCACCGCGTCGGGCGCCGCCGTCAGGTCCCGGGCGAGGGTGACCAGCGGGGTGGCGAGCACGCCGTGCGGGTCGGACCGGGCCACCCCGACCCGAACCTGGCCGACGTCCACGCCGAGCCGGACACCCCTGGTCAACTCACCCACCGGTCACTCCCCGGACGGAACGGGCCAGGGCGGACCGGTCCGGTCCGCCCTGGCTCCCCTCGTGCACGATCACGCGTCGGCGATCGCCTTCTCGACGGTGAGCAGCAGCTTCGGCGCCTCCGCCGCGGGCAGGCCGCCGCCCTGCGCGACGTCCGGGCTGCCGCCACCCCGGCCGGAGAAGGCCGCCTTGACCAGGTCGTTGGCCGCCAGCCCACGGAGCCGGGCCGCCCCGTTCACGGCCACCACCAGCGACGCCTTGCCGTTCGCCCGGGCCGCGACCGCGACCACCGCCGGCCGCGCCGGGTCGATCTTGCCGCGGATCTCCTGGGCGAGGGTCCGCACGTCGTTGCCGGCCGCGCCCTCCGGCGCCTCGGTCCCGACGTACGCGATCCCGTGGACGTCCTTCGCCTGCCCCGCGAGCGCCGCCGCTCCGCCCAGCACCAGCTGGGCGCGGAGCTTCTCCAGCTCCTTCTCCGCGTCTCGCAACTGGGTCACGGTCTGCTCGACCCGGTCGGCGACCTGGTCGCCCGGCACCCGGAACAGCTCCGCCAGCCGGGACACCAGCAGGTGCTCGCGGGCCAGGAAGCCGAAGGCGTCCATGCCGACCAGCGCCTCGATCCGGCGTACGCCGGAGCCCACCGACGCCTCGGAGAGGATCTTCACCAGGCCCAGCTGCGCCGAGCGGGCCACGTGGGTGCCGCCGCACAGCTCCCGGGCGTAGTCGCCGACCTCGACGACCCGGACCCGCTCGCCGTACTTCTCGCCGAAGAGCGCCATCGCGCCGATCCGGCGGGCCTCCTCCTGGGTGGTGATGAAGGCGTGCACCTCCAGGTCCGCCAGCAGCACCTCGTTGACCTGCTGCTCCACGTCGTGCAGCACGCTCGGCGAGACCCCGGTCGGGGTGTTGAAGTCGAACCGGAGCCGGCCCGGCGCGTTCAGCGAACCGGCCTGGGTCGCCGACTCGCCGAGGAAGTTGCGCATGGTCTGGTGCACCAGGTGCGTCGCGGTGTGCGAGCGGGAGATGGCCCGGCGCCGGGTCACGTCGATCTCGGCGTACCCGGTCTCGCCGGCGCGCACCTCGCCCCGCAACACCTTGGCCCGGTGCACGATCAGGCCGGGCACCGGCTGCTGCACGTCGAAGACCTCGACCTGGCCGCCGCCCACGGTGATCAGGCCCTGGTCCGGCTGCTGCCCACCGCCCTCGGCGTAGAACGGGGTGGTGTCCAGCACCAGCTCGATCGTGTCGCCCTCGACCGCCGCGCCGATCGCCGCGCCGCCGGAGAGCAGCGCCCGCACCCGGGACTCGCGGTTCAGCTCGGTGTAGCCGGTGAACTCCACCGCCCCGCCGTCGTCCAGCACCGACCGGTACGCCGACACGTCGGTGTGCCCGGTCTTGCGGGCCTGCGCGTCGGCCTTGGCCCGGTTTCGCTGGTCGGCCATCAGCCGGCGGAAGCCCTCGGCGTCCACCTGCAGGCCCTGCTCGCCGGCGATCTCCAGGGTCAGGTCGATCGGGAAGCCGTACGTGTCGTGCAGCTGGAAGGCCTTGTCGCCGGAGAGCGCCGGCTTGCCGGCCGACTTCGTCTCGGCGATCGCGGTGTCCAGGATGGTGGTGCCGGCGCGCAGCGTGGAGAGGAAGGCGTCCTCCTCGGCGTACGCGTACTGGGAGATCCGGTCGAACTCCTCGGCCAGCTCCGGGTACGACGGAGCCATGCAGTCCCGGGCCACCGGCAGCAGCTCGGGCAGCGCCCGCTCCTGCCAGCCCAGCAGCCGCACCGCCCGGATCGCCCGCCGCATGATCCGGCGCAGCACGTACCCGCGACCCTCGTTGCTCGGGGTGACCCCGTCGCCGATCAGCATCAGCGCGGTCCGCACGTGGTCGGCGACCACCCGCAGCCGCACGTCGTCCGGGTGCGACTCGCTGGCCACGTGCCCGGAGTGCGCGCCGTAGCGCTTGCCGGTCAGCTCGGCCGCCCGGTCGAGGATCGGCCGGACCTCGTCGATCTCGTAGAGGTTGTCGACGCCCTGGAGGATGGAGGCCATCCGCTCCAGGCCCATGCCGGTGTCGATGTTCTTCGCCGGCAGGTCGCCCAGGATCGGGAAGCTCTCCTTGCCGGTGCCCGGGCCCCGCTCGAACTGCATGAAGACGAGGTTCCAGAACTCCATGTAGCGGTCCTCGTCGACCGCCGGCCCACCCTCGCGGCCGTACTCCGGACCGCGGTCGTAGAAGAGCTCGGAGCACGGGCCGCACGGGCCGGGAATGCCCATCGACCAGAAGTTGTCGGCCTTGCCGCGGCGCACGATCCGCTCGGCCGGCACGCCGACCGACCGCCAGATCTCGAACGCCTCGTCGTCGTCGAGGTAGACGGTCGGCCAGACCCGCTCCGGGTCCAGCCCGTAGCCGCCGTCGGCGACCGACTTGGTGACCAGGTCCCAGGCGAGCGGGATCGCCCCGGACTTGAAGTAGTCACCGAAGGAGAAGTTGCCGTTCATCTGGAAGAACGTGCCGTGCCGGCTGGTCTTGCCGACCTCGTCGATGTCCGGCGTACGGATGCACTTCTGCACGCTGACCGCCCGCCGGTACGGCGGGGTCTGCTGCCCCAGGAAGTAGGGGACGAACTGCACCATGCCGGCGTTGACGAACAGCAGGTTCGGGTCGTTGATGGCGGGCAGCGGAGCGGACGGCACCACGGCATGGCCGTTCGCCTCGAAGTGGGCGAGGTACCGCCGCTTGATCTCCGCCGTCTTCATCGCTGGTGTTCCTCCGGAAAGATCTCTCGGTCGCCGATGCGCGGGTCCTCCCGCAGCTCGGCGAACTGGTCGTCGAACGCCTCGCCGCGCGCGAACGCCTCGTGGATCTCCTGCTCCCGCTCGGCCATCCCGACCCGGACGTCCTCCACGAAGCTACGCAGCGACTCCACCAGGCCGCCAGCGGATTCGGACAGCCCACTGGCGATCCCGGCCGGGGTGTACGCCTGAGCGGTACGGGTGGCCTTGCGGACCACCACCACACCCACGGCCAGACCGATGCCGAGCCAGAACAGTCGCCTCATGGTCTCATTCCTTCTGCTCGCCGCCGGTCGGGTCAGTGGTTGCCGCGCCGGGCGGCGCGACGCTGCTGCTTGATGGTGTCGCGCACCTCACGCTCGGTCTCCGCGTGCCGGCGGGCCGAGGCGGCCCGGCGCACGCCGTAGCCGAAGGCGGCCACCTTGACCAGCGGGTTGGCCGCGGCGGCGGAGACGACCGTCGCCAGGTTCGCCACGTTTGCGGTGACGTTCTGGGCGTGGGTGGTCATGGTGTCGACCTTGGCGAGCTGGAGGTTGACCCCGTCCAGCGAGGTCTGCACCTGCTCCAGGGCGGTGTTGACGTTCTTCACCGTGGTGTTGACGTCGCCCAGGAGCGGGGTGGTCTGCTCGTTGAGGTCGTTGATCATCCGGGTCGCGGCGTCCACGGTGTGGCGGAGCCGCAGGATGGGCAGCGTCAGGATCAGCACCAGCATCGCGAAAGCGATCGCCGCGACCAACGCCGCGACATCCAAAGGCTCCACGCCTGTCCTCCTCATACAGAGTTCCGGGACCCGGCGTCCCGGCACTCGACCGTCCGACCCACTCGGCGTCCATCGACTCACCAGGGGTCAGCGGGGCCGGCGGGTTCGCCAGCCCCAGACCCTACCGTCCGTGATGGAAACCGGCTCAGGATGGTGAGCCGGTGGGTTCTCCGAGCGGGTCGTCGGTGAACGTCGGGAACGGATCCTCACCGGTCAGCGACGGGTCGGTGCTCGGCTGCGGCCGGGTCCGCTCGTCGTCGATCGCGTTGCGCACCTTCACCGACACCAACGATCCGGTGCACTTTCCCGCAGCGGGCGGGGGCACCGGGGACGGCGGCACCGCCGGCGCCCCGTTCACCGGCGGCGGTACGCAGGTCGGCTGCCGTACCCACAGGTCGAGGGTCAGCTCGTCGCGGCGCCAGCAGGTGTAGCTGCCCTTCTCCTTCTGCTCCGGGCAGCGGGCGACCTGCCACGGACGCCAGCCCTCGGCGGCCAGCGCCTGCGAGTAGACCCGGGCGGTCTCCTCCGGGGCACGGTCGGAGGTGACGGTGCGTTCGCGCAGCCGGCAGTCCTGCAGGCACCAGCGGCTGCCGCTGACGTTGTCGACGGTCTTGACCGCCGCCCAGCCCGGCACGCCCAACTCGTCGAGGGTGTCGAAGACGGGGTCGTGGCTGAGCGTCCGGATGCCGAAGTAGAGCGGGACCGCGCCGAGCAGCACCAAGGTGACCAGCGCCAGGATGCCCAGCCGCAGCCGGCGTCGTTCGCGCATCTGCCGGCGCAGCTCGGACCGGGCGCCGCGCAGGCCACCCGGACCGGCGTCGTCGGTCTCCTCCCCGGCCGACGGACGCAACGGTGGCCCGCTGACCGGGCCGGCGGGCTCGGGCCGCGGACCGGTCGGAGCGACCACGGCGGACGCCCGCGCGACGGCCGGTGGCGCCTCCGCCCGGGCGGCCGAGGCTACGACGGCGACGCCGGACGACTCGGGCCGGCCGGGCTGCCCCTGCGGCGAGGACGGCCGTCCGGCGCGCTCCTCGGGGCCCGGCTGCGGCCGGCCCGGCGCGGCGGCCCGGGCGACCACAAGTCGGA
>NZ_JBAKHO010000094.1:0-10226 GCF_036902735.1 Micromonospora lacuserhaii
TGGCGGCGGCGCTGCGCCGGCTCGCCGGGCGCACCTTCGCCGCCGCCACCGCGCTGCCGCCCGGCGCCGGGCTGCCGGGCCGGTCGGACGCGGTCGCCAGCACCGAACAGGCGGTGCTCGGGCACAACACGCTGACCGGCGCGGGCAAGCTCGTCGCCGCGTACCCCGAGGTCGCGGTCCCGTCGCTCGACCTGCCGTACGTGGTCCTGCCCGCCGCCGGGGACACCGCCCGGGGCGCGGCGGCCGGCTTCCTCACCGACCTGCTCGGCACCGGCGCCCGCGAGGTGCTCACCGGGTACGGCTTCCGCACCGCGGCCGGCTTCCCGCCAGCGATCCCGCGCGACGGGCGGCTCAGCCCGGACGTCCGGCTGCCCGTCCCGCTGCCCGCCGAGGAGACCGTCACCCAGGTGCTCACCGGGTGGAGCGGCGTGCAGCGCAGCGCGCGGATCCTCACCGTGATCGACGTTTCCGGGTCGATGGCCGCGCAGGTCCCCGGCAGCGGTGGCACCCGGCTCGACGCCACCCTGGCCGCCGCCCGGGAGGGCGCCGGGCTGCTGCTGGACAACAGCGAGCTGGGCGTCTGGGTCTTCTCCACCAAGGTCGACGGCGACCGCGACTACCGGGAGATCCTCCCGGTCCACCCACTGCGCGTCCAGCGGGCCGCGCTGGCCCAGCGGCTGGCCGAGGTGCGGGTCAAGCCCAACGGCGGCACCGGCCTGTACGACACGACGCTGGCCGCGTACCGGGACGCCCGACGGCACTGGACCCCGGGCCGGATCAACCTGGTGCTGGTGATGACCGACGGTCGCAACGAGGACACCGAGAGCATCGGCCGGACGAAGTTCCTCGCCGAACTGCGCGCCCTGCAGGACCCGCGCCGGCCGCTGCCGATCGTCTTCATCGGCCTCGGCCGGGACGTCGACCCGGAGGAGCTGAACGCGATCGCGAAGGTGACCGGTGGCCAGGTGTTCCGCACCGACCAGCCGAAGGGGATGCGGCAGATCTTCTTCTCCGCGCTGGCGAACCTGAGCTGCCTGCCGCCGGAGTGCCGCCGGTGACCGGCGACCCGCGGCCCGTGGCGGCGACCCTGCCGGTACGGGTGGCCCGCCGGTTGGTCCGGCCGGTCCTCCAGGCCCCCGCCACCGCGCTCTGCCTGCTGCTGCTCACCGCCGTCGCGTTCGCCCAGCGGCCCGGCCAGGTCACCTTCGACACGAAGCTCGACCTGGCGGCGAACCCGGTGCACTTCCTGGCCCGGGCGCTGCACCTGTGGAACCCGGAGGCCACCTCCGGCGAGCTGCAGAACCAGGCGTACGGCTACCTCTTCCCGATGGGCCCGTTCTTCGCCGCCGGGCAGCTGCTCGGCCTGCCGCCGTGGATCACCCAGCGGCTCTGGTGCGCGCTGCTCTTCGGCGCCGCCTTCTACGGCCTGCTGCTGCTGGCCCGGACGATGCGGATCGGCACCGAACCGACCCGGTACGCGGCGGCGCTGGGCTACGCGCTGGCGCCCCGGGTGCTCACCGAGATCGGCGCGCTCTCCTCGGAGGTCCTCTCCGCCGCGATGCTGCCCTGGGTGCTGCTGCCGCTGGTCCGGGTGCGGCGGATCGGCTCGCCCCGCCGGGCCGCCGCGCTCTCCGCCCTGGCGGTGCTCGGCATGGGCGGGATCAACGCGGCGGTGGTGCTGCTCGCCCTGGTGCTGCCCGGGGTGTGGCTGCTCTCCCGCCGCTGGGACGCCGCCCACCTGCGGCTGGTCGGCTGGTGGTGCGTCTGCGTCACCGCGGTCTGCCTCTGGTGGATCGTGCCGCTGCTGCTGCTCGGCCAGTACAGCCTGCCGTTCCTGGACTACATCGAGTCGTCCACCACGACCACCGCGGTCGCCTCGCTCTTCCAGGCGGTACGCGGCACGAACCAGTGGGTGGCGTACATCGTCCAGGGCGACCCGTGGTGGCCGGCCGGCTGGCTGCTGATCGACCACCCGGTGCTGATGGCGCTCACCGCCGTGCTGGCGCTGCTCGGCCTGGCCGGGCTGGCCGGCAACCTGCTTCCCGAGCGGCGGTTCCTGGTGCTCGGCTTCCTGACCGGGCTGACCCTGCTCACCATGGGGTACGTCGGCAGCCTCGACAGCCCCCTGTCCGAGCAGGTGCGGAACCTGCTGGACGGGCCGCTGGCGCCGCTGCGCAACGTGCACAAGCTGGACCCGGTGCTGCGGCTGCCGCTGATGCTCGGCTTCGCGCACGGCGTGGACGCCTGGGCCACCCGCCTGCAGACCGCGGCCCGTCGACGTCGCCCTGGCCTGCGGCTCCGCCCGGTGGTCTTCGTACCGGTCCTGGCGCTGGTGCTGGGCGCCGCCGCGCCGGCCTGGACCGGGCTGCTGCGACCCGGGCCCGGCTGGGCGGACCTGCCGCCGCACTGGCGGGCGGCGGCCACCTGGCTGGCCGACCGGGACGCCCTGGCCCGCACCCTGATGGTGCCGGGTTCCAGCTTCGCCCAGTACGACTGGGGCCGCACCGTCGACGAGCCGTTGCAGGCCCTGGCGGGGGCGCCCTGGGCGGTGCGCCACCAGATCCCGCTCGGTTCGACCGGCAACACCCGGATGATGGACACCGTCGAGACGGTGCTCTCCAGCGGTCACGGCTCCGCGGGGCTGGCCGACTTCCTGGCCCGCTCCGGCTTCCACCATCTGCTGCTCCGCAACGACCTCGACCGGACGCAGGTGGAGGCGCCGCCGGTGGCGGTGCTGCGCCGGGCGCTGGCCCAGTCGCCGGGGATCGTCCGGGTGGCGTCCTTCGGCAGCACCGGCGCGGTCGGGCGGGCGGTCGGCAGCCCGGTCGACGAGGACGCCGGCAGGCTGCCCGCCGTCGAGGTGTACGAGGTGCGCCGCCCGGTCGCGGTCGCCTCGGCGGTCCTCACCGCCGACGTGCCCACGGTCAGCGGCGGCCCGGAGACCCTGCTGCCCCTGCTGGAACAGGGCGTGGTGGAACGGGACCGGCCGGTGGTCCTCGCCGGGGATCGCGCCAGCGGCGCGACCGGTGACCGGTGGATCGTCACCGACGGGCTGCGCCGGCGGGAACGGAACATCGGCCGGGTGCGGGACAACCTCAGCCAGACACTGACCGCCACCGAGGCGGGGCGGCAGGGTCGGGTCGCGTTGGACCTGCTGCCGTTCCCCGGGGGCAACCACCAGACGGTCGCCACCTACCAGGGGGTCCGCGAGGTGACCGCGTCCAGCGCGGTGAGCTTCGTGGACAACCTGGCCCCCGCCGACCCGTCGCACCTGCCGTTCGCCGCCGTCGACGGGGACGCGACCACCGCCTGGCACTCGGCGCCGCTGGCCGGGCCGGTGGGCCAGTGGCTCCAGCTCGACCTGGACACCCCGCGCGACGTGCAGCAGATCTCCGTGGCCTTCGTGGGTGACCTGGGCGTCGGCTGGCCGGTGACCCGGTTCCGGATCACCACCGACCGGGGCGCGGTCGACCACGACGTGGTGCCGGACCTGGGCGCCCGGACGTACTACACGCTGCCGGGCACGACCAGCTCGGTGCGGATCACGGTGCTGGCGGTGGCCGACGGCCGGATCGACGGCGGGGTGGGCATCCGGGAGCTGTCCGTACCGGGGATCACCCCCCGCCGCGCGCTGCGCGTCCCCGCCGACCTGCCCATCAGCGCCGGCGGAGTCTCCTGGTCGTTCAGTCGGGGTTCGGCGAGCCGACCGGCGTGCTTTCCCTCCGCCGTGACGGGCGCCGCCGGCACCGACTCGCCGCCCGGCACCGACGACGGGACGGGTACCCCCGCGACCGGCGGCGGCCAGGCCGGGACGCCGGCGACCGGGGTCCGGGCCGCCGGCGCGGTCGTCCGGTGCGACCGGTTCCTGGCCCGGGTGGGCGAGGAACCGCTCGGGCTGGACCGGTTGTTCCGCAGCTCGACCGCGGGCACCTGGCAGCTCGGGGTCACCGCGGTGGCCCGACCGGGCGGCGCGTTTACGCTGGCCGGGGCGCCGGTGGCGGCGGGCGCCTCGTCGTACCTGTCGGGGGACGCGACGGTCGGGCCGTGGGCGGCGGTCGACGGGGACCCGGGCACCGCCTGGCTGGCCGACATCACCGACCTGCGGCCCACCCTCCGGCTGAGCTGGGCGGGCGCGCGCCGGATCGACCGGCTGCGGCTGCGCCCGGCCGACCTGCCGGTGGGTTCGCTGCCCACCCGAGTCGAGGTCCGCGCCGGTGGCCGGACCCAGCTCGTCCCGGTCGATCCCGACGGTCTGGTCCGGCTGACGCCGGTGCGGACCGACCGGTTGGAGATCGCCGTCCGGGAGTCCACCCCCCGGGTGTCGGACCGGCGGGGCAACGGCTGGACGGCCACCGCCGGCATCGCCGAGGTGGAGGTGCCCGCGCTGGCCGATCTGCTTCGGCCGTTGCCGGCGGACGCCCGGCTCGTCGCGCCGTGCGGCGCCGGCCCGGCCGTCGAGCTCGACGGCTTCCGGTACGACACCTCGGTCACCGGCACCCTGGCCGACGCGGTCGCCGGCCGGTCGATGCCGGTGACCCTCTGCGGCGACACCGGCGCGGTGGTGGACCTGCCGGCGGGCGGGCACCGGCTGGTCACCGCGCCGTCCTCCGGGTTCGTGGCGCAGGACGTGACGCTGCGTCCGACCGGTGGGACGCGGGCCGCCCCTCGGCACCGGGACGTCCAGGTACGCGAGTGGGCGCCGACCGAGCGCCGGGTACAGGTCGCCGCGGGCGAGAGCGCGCTGCTGGTCGTACCCGAGAACGCGAACGCCGGCTGGACGGCCCGGCTGGACGGACGGGCGTTGCCGGTGGCCCGGGTCGACGGGTGGCAGCAGGCGTTCGTGCTGCCGGCGGGGGCCGGCGGCGAGGTCGTGCTGGAGTTCGCTCCCGACCGCGCCTACCGGGGCGGCCTGGCCGCCGGAGCGCTCACCGCGCTCGGCGTGCTGGTGCTCGCCGCCTGGCCGGTGCGGCGGCGGCCGGAGGACGGGGCGCCGATCCCGGCGGAGGGTGCGCCCTGGTTCGTGGGGACGCTGCTGGTGGTGCTGCTCGCCGCCCTGGGCGGGGTGCTGCCGGTGGCGATCGTGCTGGCCGCGATGCTGCTGCGCCAGCTCGCCCGGCGGGCCCTGCCGGTGGTGGTGTTCGGCGGGCTGGCGGTGGCCACGGTGACCGCGGTGGCCGGCCGGGTGCGCGGGCACGGCCAGGAGTGGGCCTACGGGACGTGGGTGCAGACCGCCATGCTGGTGGCGATCGGCGCGGTGGTCGCGGCGGTGGTCCCGGTTCCGGGCACGCCCGCGCCGGCCGGGGACGCCGCGGAACCGGTGGACGAGCATGTGACAGCCCCGGTGGCCGGCGACCCGCCGACCGCCGGCGAGAACGAGGACGGACGGTAGTGCGATGACCGCTGAGCAGGGGCGGGCGGCCCGGCGCCGCTTCGCCACCCTGGGTCGCTCGGTGACCCTGTTCCGGGCCTTCCTGGTCGAACAGACTGACCCGGACCACTTCTACGGCATGCTCGCCGACGACTCGGTACGCCAGGTCTCCGGTTACGCCGGGCTGGCCGGGCGGACCGTGCTCGACGTGGGTGGCGGGCCGGGCTACTTCGCCTCGGCGTTCCGGGCGGCCGGCGCCCACTACGTCGGGCTCGACCCGGACGTGGGGGACTTCTCCGCGGCCGGGTCGGCCGAGGGGATGCTGCGTGGCAGCGGCACCGCCCTGCCGGTCCGGACCGGGAGCGTGGACGTCTGCTTCTCGTCGAACGTGCTCGAACACGTCTCCGTGCCGCACCGGATGCTCGACGAGATGGCCCGGGTGACCCGACCTGGGGGGGTCATCTTCGTGTCGTTCACCCCGTGGCTCTCGCCGTGGGGCGGGCACGAGACCGCGCCCTGGCACTACCTGGGCGGGGAGCGGGCCCGGCGGCGCTACCAGCGGCGGATGGGCCGGCCGCCGAAGAACCGCTTCCGGGAGACGCTCTTCCCGGTCTCCATCTCCGACGCGCTGCGCTGGACCCGGGGCAACCCGGAGGTCGAGGTGCTGGACGCCCTGCCGCGCTACCACCCCTGGTGGGGCCGGTGGATCGTCCGGGTTCCCGGCGCCCGGGAGATCGCTTCATGGAACTTCCTGCTCGTGCTCCGTCGGGCCGGTGGAGAACCGGACGACGAGGGGCAGGTGGCCGTCGTCGCGGACGAAAGATCTGCTGCGGCGGGAAAAGTGAGCTGACCGGGGGTCGCGTCGCCATGTGACCAGGTAGTAACCTCCCGGCCATCGTTCAGATCCACATCGACGACAATTGAGCTCCTCCAGGGAGGAAAGATGAAGCACCGCGCCATCGGTGCCGTGCTGTTCGGGGTCGGCGTACTGCTCCTGGCGCTGGCCGCCGGGCTGGTGTTCGTCGTGACCCCCGCGTTGACCAAGCTCCCGTACGACCTGGACCCCTCGACGTCGGTGGCGGAAGCCAGCAACGCGAAGTTTCTCCAGATCAACAACGGGACCATCAAGGTCAACGACGGCAAACTCAGGTCCACCGTCCTGGTCACCCAGGACCGGTCGCAGACCGCGAAGCTCTCCGGCGACCTCGACGGCAAGGCCGTGGTGTGGAAGGTCGGCCAGACCGTCGACCGGGTCGACAACAAGGAGCTGGTCAGCGCGTACGGCGCCCAGCTCGCGCTGGACCGGGTCTCCGGCGCGGCGCTGGACTGGAAGGACCAGTGGCTCGACGACGCCGGCGAGCAGGAGCGGGTGAAGTTCGCCGGCCAGATCTACAAGTTCCCCTTCAACACCGAGAAGCGGGACTACGAGATCTACGACCGTGACCTGCGGACCGTCCGTCCGGCGAAGTTCGCCGGTACGGAGAAGATCCAGGGCCTCGAGGCGTACCGGTTCGAGCAGGTCATCACGGATGAGCCGCTGAACCTGGCCCCGGCCCGGGTCTCGGCGCTGGTGGCCACCTTCGCGAAGGACGCCACCGAAGCCAAGGTCGTCTACAGCAACCAGCGGACCGTCTGGGTGGACCCGGTCACGGGTTCCTACCTCAAGGTGCGCGAGGTGCAGAAGAAGGTTCTGACGCCGAACGTGGGCGAACCGACCACGCTGCTGGACGCCGACTTCGCGTACACCGACGAGACCATCGCGGCTTCGGCGAAGCGGGCGAAGGAGAGCCGGGACAGCCTGCGGCTGCTGGGCGTCTACGCCCCGATCGGCCTGGCGGTGCTGGGCCTGCTGCTGCTCGTCGGCGGCCTACTGATCGGTCGTCGCGGGGCGGCGGCGGTCACCGCCGGCGAGGCGCGGCACCGGGCCGACGTCGTGCCGGTCGCGGCGCCGCTCGACACCCCGACCCGGGTGGACGGCGAGCCGGTCCGCGACGACGACGTGCTGCCGGTCGAGGACGACGTGGACCGGGTGGACGAGCGGCCGACGGCCGAGCAGCCCCCGGTGGAGCGCGAGGGCGGCCCGCTCAGCGACGAGCTTCCGCCGGCGTCGACGAACTGGCGTGCCGAGGACGAGCCGACGGTGCCGGTGCAGCGTCCGGCCGCCGACGACGAGGCCGAGAAGCACTGAGTCGAGCGCGACAAGGAAGGGCGGGTCGACCGATGGTCGGCCCGCCCTTCGCGTTTCCACGGTCACGCTGAGCGCTCGTTACGGAATCGTAACCCGTCGATGGTTTGAGTGCGCAACGTGAGCGCCACCGGACCGGTACGCCCGGTTCGCGGGTTTCCTCCCGGGCGTCGCTCCCCGTCGGCATCTACCGACGGTGATCGATCGGGTTCATTGTGCAGCGGAAGAGTTACCGGCCGGTAATGGGGGTCTTGTGACCCACACCTCACCGGGGGCACCATCAGGCGCACGTTCGTTACCCGCCGGTAACAGGTGGCGGCCCGGCCCGGGGTCACCACCCGCCGATCGGCCCACCCCGAAGAGCACCAGCCCCACCGAGGAGGAATCCGTGCAGGATCGGATCGACAACCCGGGACGTACCCGGTGGCGGCGCTTCGCCGCGATGATGGTGCCCACGACCGCAGCCGTCGGCGCCATCCTGTTCGGCATGCAGAGCGGTGCCATCGCCTCCGACATCACCGTCTCCGGCCAGACCTTCAAGATCGGCGCGGAGCGGCTGGAGGGTGACGGCTTCAAGCAGTACGGCGGCAAGGTCAAGGAGAAGAACGGGACCGTCCACCCGGTCGCCCTGGCCGAGATCAGCAGCGCCGACCTCTACAAGCTCTGCCAGTCGGTCAAGGCGGACGGCATCCCGGTGGTGCTCACCATCCACGCGGGCGAGGGCAAGGAGCCGGCCCGTGCCAAGGACCTGCTCATCGCCATGGACAGCCTGGACGGCAACGCCACGTTCACCAACATCAAGATCGGGCGGGACGCCAGCGAGCTGAACGCCTCGGCGCAGGCCGGCTCCTTCGGTCAGAACGCCGAGCACGTGACCATCACCGGCCTCCAGCAGGTGTCCCGGTACACCACCGCCTCCACCTTCAACCTGGTGGGCCTGCGGCTGAAGATCAACGTCGGGGCGGACGCCCAGAACAAGGAATGTTTCTGAGCTGACCCCGGGTCCGCGGCGGCCGGCCGCCGCGGACCCGTTCGGAGTCCCTCGCCCCCGCTCCGCCAGGAGGAGTACGTGACAACCGCTGATCCGCAACACGTCCGCGCCGGTGGCGTCGGCCGGACGTGGCGGAGCTTCCGCCGCTGGCGCCGCAGCCGGCCCTTCTGGGGCGGCCTGTTCACCGCGCTGGCCGGGGCGGAGATGTTCGCCTCCACCAAGATGACGCTGAACGGCCTGAGCTTCCACAGCGGATCCACCGGGCTGTACTCGCTGCTGATCCCGATCATCCTGGTCACCTGCGGACTGCTGCTCTGGTTCAGCCCGGCGCAGCGGATCTTCTACTCGATCGTCGCCGCGGTCACCACCGTCTACTCGCTGATCGGGCTCAACCTCGGCGGCTTCTTCCTGGGCCTGCTGCTCGGCATGGTCGGCAGTGCCCTGGCCTTCGCCTGGACCCCGACCGCCCGGCCCGCCCCGACGCCGCTCGCCACCGACGCGCCGACCGGCGACCCCACGCCGGAGCCCCCCAGCGCCGACGACGGGTCGCTGGTCGACGAGCTGATGCCCGCCGAGGGCCGGGGCGTACCGCGGCAGCGCGACGATGCGCCGCCGACCGGCACGGAGCGACCCGGGGTGCCGGGTGGCGGCCGGGACCCGCACTACTTCGCGGTCGCGCTGGCGCTGCTCGGCCTCTCCGCCGGTGCCCTCACGGTCGTCCGGCCGACGCCCGTACAGGCCGCCCCGGTGCCGCCCGCCGCGTCCGCGTGCCCCACGCCGCCCACCGGGGCCACGAAGCCGGCCCCGACGGCCGGACCGACCCGCGCCACCCGGTCGACCCCGTCCGCCTCGGCCACCGCCGGTGGCGGCACGTCGACGCCAGCCGCCAGCCCCAGCCCGTCACCGACGTCCACCTCGGACGGGAACATCCTCACCGAGATCCTGCACGGCATCGGGGACCTCTTCACCGGTGGCCGTCAGGCCGAGCCGACCGCGAGCCCGTCGGCCAGCCCGAGCCCCAGCGGCGCCGGCAGGCCGGCGACCTCGGCGACGCCGGTACCGACCACCACCCGGCCCGGGCTCACCGGCCGGTCCGGCCGGGCCGCCGTCGCCTGCCCACCGGCCCCGCCGACCCGGTCCCGGACCGTCCAGCCGGGCAAGCTGATGCCGAAGCTCGCCCCGGAGCCGGGGCAGCCGAAGGTGGCGCAGCGACCGTCCAAGCTGACCGGTTCCAAGGTCACCATGACCGGGCTGCGGTTCGACGGGATCGTCGAGCTGCCGACCGCCAACGGGACGCTCAAGGTGCTGAAGTTCAGCATGGCCAAGGCGGTGACCGACGACTTCAAGCTGGTCGCGGACGGCCCGGTCGGGCGGAGCCAGCAGTACGTGACGGACCGGCTGACCGTGCAGGGCGACGTGGCGTTCTACGCGACCCGCTTCGTCGGCCGGCTGCTCGGCATCAAGATCACGCTGACCCCGGACCTGCCGTTCCCGGACGGCATCCCGATCACGTCACCTATCCCGATCACCTTCACCGATCCGGCGATCGACCTGGCCTTCGTCGACTCCGACACGCTGACCGCCCGGCCGGCGCTGGAGCTGCGGCTCGCCTGACCTCCGTCCCACCAGTCAGAGCCGGGCCAGCGCCCGGCGCAGCGGGTCGAGGCCGAGCGCGCCCAGGT
>NZ_JBAKHO010000095.1:0-9977 GCF_036902735.1 Micromonospora lacuserhaii
TGCTCAGCCTCGGCGGCCACCGACCCGAACTACCCCGCCGATGACCACCCGACCCACACATCCATCACAAGACCCATATTTATGACGCTCCGTCATACCGCTCGTCGTGAAATCGTCCGCCACGGCCGTCACGCTGGGTGATATTGGTGCGGCGCGCCGCGCCGCCACCCTCCCGCTCGACCGGCCCGTCCCGCCCGCGTCGGTCCGGTGCGCCCGCCGCGCGTCGGTCCGGTGCCCTCGCCGCACGTCGTCCGGTGCGCCCGTCGACCGGAGGAGCGGTGCGGCCGGCGTGCGGGCGGTGACCGGGGGTGACGGGCGGGCGGCTAGGCTGGCATACCGTGCTCGTACTGGTGGTGGACTCCTCGACCCCCGCGGTGACCGCGGCGCTCGTGGCCGTCTCGGCGGACGGCGTCACGCTGCGGGCGCACCGCTGCACGGTCGACGCCCGGGCCCACGGCGAACTGCTCGCCCCGCAGGTCGACGCGGTGCTCGCCGACGCCGAAGCCCGGCCGCGCGACCTCGCCGCGATCGTCGCCGGCCTCGGTCCCGGCCCGTTCACCGGGCTCCGGGTCGGGCTGGTCACCGCCGCCACCATGGGGCAGGTTCTCGGCATCCCCACGTACGGTGTCTGCTCGCTCGACGGCATCGGCCACCCCGCGGCGGCCGGCGAGCCGGTCCTGGCCGCCAGCGACGCCCGCCGCCGGGAGCTCTACTGGGCCATCTACGACGGCGCCGGCCAGCGGATCGCCGGGCCGAACGTGGACGCTCCCGCGGTCGTCGCGGAACGCGCCCGCGACCTGGCCGTCACCGTCGCGGTCGGTGACGGCGCCCACCGGTACGCCGACCAGCTCGGCCTGCCGCTGCGCGCCGAACCCCGCTACCCGGACGCCGCCGCGCTGGCCGGCCTGGCGGCCGAGCGGATCCGGGCGGGCGCGCCGAGCGAACCGCTCACCCCGCTCTACCTGCGCCGCCCGGACGCCGTGGCGGCGACCACCCACAAGTCGGTCCTGCCGTGAGCGGGCCGGTACGACTCGACCGGTTCCGCTGGTGGCACATCGACGAGGTGCTGCCCATCGAGGCGGACCTCTTCGGCGCCGAGCAGTGGTCCCCGGCGATGTTCTGGAACGAGCTGGCCAGCGGCCACTGGTACCGGGTGGCGCTCGACGTCGACGGCACGCTGCTCGGCTACGCCGGGCTGACCGTCCAGCCGGACGAGGCGTGGGTGCAGAACATCGCCGTCCGCCGGAACGCCCAGCGGCGCGGCATCGGCCGGGCCCTGCTGGAGGACCTGCTCGCCGAGGCGGACCGGCGCGGCGCTCACAGCGTGCTGCTGGAGGTGGCCGCGGACAACGCGCCCGCCCAGCGCCTCTACGCCGGGTACGGCTTCGAGCCGGTCGGCGTGCGTCGCGGCTACTACCAACCGAGCAACACCGACGCGCTGGTCATGCGGCGCGACGCGGAACCGACCGGGAACGGGACGGACCATGGCTGACGAACCACTGATCCTCGGCATCGAGACCTCCTGCGACGAGACCGGCGTCGGCATCGTGCGCGGGCACACCCTGCTCGCCGACGCGCTCGCCTCCAGCGTCGAGCAGCACGCCCGGTTCGGCGGCGTGGTCCCCGAGGTGGCCAGCCGGGCCCATCTGGAGGCCATCGTGCCGACCATGGAGCGGGCGCTGAAGGAGGCCGGGGTGACGCTCGCCGACATCGACGCGATCGCGGTCACCTCCGGCCCGGGCCTGGCCGGCGCGCTGCTGGTCGGGGTGGCGGCGGCCAAGGGCTACGCGGTCGCCGCCGAGAAGCCGGTGTACGGGGTGAACCACCTCGCCGCGCACGTCGCCGTGGACACCCTGGAACACGGGCCGCTGCCCGAGCCGGCGATCGCCATGCTGGTCTCCGGCGGGCACTCCTCGCTGCTGCTCGTGGACGACCTGGCCCGCGGGGTCACCCCGCTCGGCGCGACCATCGACGACGCGGCCGGTGAGGCGTTCGACAAGGTGGCCCGGCTGCTCGGGCTGCCCTTCCCCGGTGGGCCGTACATCGATCGGGAGGCCCGGGTGGGCGACCCGGCCGCGATCGGCTTCCCGCGCGGCCTCACCGCCGCCAAGGACCTTGCGGCCCACCGGTACGACTTCTCGTTCTCCGGACTGAAGACGGCCGTCGCCCGCTGGGTGGAGGCCCGGCAGCGGGCCGGCGAACCGGTGCCGGTGGCCGACGTGGCGGCCTCGTTCCAGGAGGCCGTCTGCGACGTGCTCACCGGCAAGGCCCTGGCGGCCTGCCGGGCGAACGGGGTCGAGACGCTGGTCATCGGCGGGGGAGTGGCGGCCAACTCGCGGCTGCGGGCGATGGCCGAGCAGCGGGCGGAGAAGTACGGCATCCGGGTGCGGGTGCCGCGGCCCGGGCTCTGCACCGACAACGGGGCGATGGTCGCGGCGCTCGGGTCGCACCTGGTCGCTGCCGGGGTGGCGCCGAGCCGGCTGGACCTGCCCGCCGACTCGGCGCTGCCGGTGACCACGGTCAGCGTGTGAGGGTGTGGAAGGGATGGCCGGCGTGATCGTCCGGATGTGGGAGGCCCGCGCGGAGCCGTACGGGTTCGCTGACCTGATCACCTGGGTCTGCGACACCGCGCTGCCCGGGTTCGAGCACGACCCGCTGCACCTGTCCAGCGAGGTCTTCTCCTCCACCGATCACCGGGTGGTGGTGATCTCCAAGTGGCGGAGCAGCCCACGGTCGCTGCCGGAACCGCCCGCCATGCTGGTCGCCCGGCCGCCGCACGCCTGGGACTTCGCCCAGGTCGACCGCTGAACCGAGGGCGGGCCGGCAGGAGCGTTCCCGCCGGCCCGCCGCCCGCCCCCGGTCAGCTGCGGCGCAGGATCCGGTACGTGGCGATGCCGCCGGTGCCCAGCGCCAGCAGGAAGACCGCCCAGACCACGGTGGTGCTGACCGCCGGGGCGGGCCCGGTGGCGCCGGCCCGGGCGGCGGCGATCAGCGAGTCGCTCTGCGCGGGCGGCATGGCGGCCGGCGGCAGCTGCTGCCAGCGGACCAGCCCGGTGCTCTCCAGCATCGCCATGTGGTCGTTGACGAACTTGTTCGCCTGATCGGCGAGCTTGCGGACCGTGGCGTCGCGGGTGCTGGCCCGGACCGCGCCGATCACCGGGTAGATCTTTCCGTGCGCGACCCGCAACCGGGTCACGAAGATCTGGTCGAACTGGGCCCCGGTGGCGTTCTGCATCTCGGTCAGCCACCCCTTCTGCTCGGTGGTGGGGTCCGTCGGCAGGGTCGCGTTCAGCCTGTTGGCGGCGTCGACGACCAGCTGGTCCAGCACGCCGTGCTGTCGGGCGATCTCCGCGCCGATCTCCCGTACCCGGGGGCTCTGGCCCTTTTCGGCGGCCATCTGCCCGGCCGGCATCTCCCAGAGCCCGGCCAGGCGTACGCCGTTGAGCAGGGTCATGTCGGCGGCGTTCATCTGGTTGGCCGGGGCGGCGACGGCGACGCCGGGCAGGACGACCAGCCCGGCCAGGAGCGTCACGATCAGCACCGCCATCCGACGGGTCCGGTGCCCTGGCCGACGACGTGCGAATTCCAGCGGTGCCATGCTGCGGTGCCTCCTCGGTCCGGGCCGTACGCGGGTCGGCGGGCAGCGCACCCACCGGCTGCCCGTCCGTCCACTGGTACGGATCACCGACCCGATCAGTTCAGTCGGCGCCTCAGCCCACGTCGAGGGGATCGGCGAGGAGGCGTTCGAAGGCCAGCTCGGCCGCGCCGACCAGCGGTGCGTCCGTGCCGAGCTTGGGGGTGCGCAGCCGGACGTGCTCCAGGCAGGCGGGCAGCCCCATCGAGTTGAGCCGGCTGCGCACCTGCGCGGCGGAGGCCAGGTAGAGGTCGCGCATGGTGCCGCCGAAGATGACCAGCTCCGGGTTGAAGATGTTGACCAGGTTGGCGACGCCGAAGCCGAGCCAGTCGCCGGCCTGGCGTACCGCCCGCTGGGCCCGGGCGTCGCCGCGGTCGGCCGCGTCGAAGAGGGCCAGCAGCGCGTCCCGACCGCGGGCGTCGGAGCGGCCGGCGGCCCGGAGCAGGCCGTGCTCGCCGATCTCGGTCTCCCAGCAACCCCGGGAGCCGCACTCGCAGCGGGTCCCGTCGCGGACGACGACCATGTGCCCGACCTCGCCGCCGTACCCGCCGTGCCCGGTCAGCCGGCGCCCGCCGGCGATGATGCCGGCGCCGACGCCGACGTCCCCGTACAGGTAGATGACGTTGTCGCAGCCGGCGGCGACGCCCCGGGCGTGCTCGGCGAAGGCCGCCACGTCGGCCACGTTGCCGACCGTGACGGGCACGTCGAGGCCGAGTTCGGCGGCGAGCGCCGCGCCGATCGGCTCGTCCACCCAGCCGGTGGTCGGGCCGAGCCGGACCAGCCCGTCGGCCTTGCGGACCATGCCGCAGACCGCCACCCCGGCGCCGACGCAGAGCGCCCCGGCCGGGACGCTCTGGTGCATCTCCTTGAGCGCGCCGGCGAGCAGCGGCGCGGTCTCCCCGGCGTCCAGGCCGCGTGGTCGTTCCAGGTCCCGGCGGTCGAGCACCGCACCGCCGAGACCGACCCGCGCGGCCCGCAGCCGGTCCACCTCGATGGAGTACGCGTACGCGTAGACCCGCTCCGACTCGGGGTGGACGACCAGCGACGGTCGGCCGGCCCGGCCGGTTTCCTTCGGTGTCCCCTCGCTGACCAGCCCGACGCCGGCCAGGTCGGCGGTGAGCGCGCCGATCGTGCTGCGGTTCAGCCCGAGCGTGGTGGTGAGCTCCGCGCGGGAGGTCGCCCCGTGAACGTGCACGTACCGCAGCAGCGCACCGAGGTTCTGCCGCCGGATCTCCTCCTGGCTCGGTCCCGCCCGCATCACTGCTGGCACCCCGTGGTCAACGGGTGCCGGTGGCGGCGGAGCGACGACGTGACAGCGCGTCGATGCCCGCGGCCGACAGCAGCACGAGGCCGGTGAAGGTGTACTTGAGTCCGGAGCTGAGGTCCAGCAGGCCCATGCCATTGATGATGACAGCCACCACCGCGCCGCCCAGCACCGCGTGGATCATCCGTCCCTTGCCGCCGAAGAGGCTGGTGCCGCCGATGACGGCGGCGCCGACCGCGTAGAGCAGGACGTTGCTGCCGCCGGTGTTCGGGTCGACCGACCGGTCCTTGCTGGCGGCGATGATGCCGCCGACGGCCGCCATGCCGGAGCAGATCACGAAGGCGGAGATCTTCAACCGGTCCACGTTGATCCCGGCGCGGCGGGCGGCCTCGGCGTTGCCGCCCACCGCGTAGAGGTGCCGGCCGTACGCGGTGCGGTTGAGCACGAAGGTCCAGAAGACCAGCAGCACCCCGATGAGCGGCACGACGACCGGCATCCCCTTGGTGGAGCTGATCAGCGTGTTGATGCTGCGCTCCTGGTTGAGCACGTAGACGGCGGAGCCGAGCAGCAGGGCCAGCCCGGCGACCCGGGCGGCGACCACGGCGATCGGGTCGGTGACCAGGCCGCGGGTGGCCCGGTTGCGGTGGCTGAGGAACTGCACGGTGCCGTACCCGCCGACCGCGACGGCGGCCAGCAGCCACCCGACGGTGGGCGGGACGTAGTTGTTCTCGATCGCGATGATCACCTGATCGCTGATCGAGATGTTGGTCCCCTCCTTCATCAGCAGCAGCACGGCCCCCTGGAAGGCGAGGAAGCCGGCCAGGGTGACCACGAAGGACGGAATGCCGACCTTGGCCACCAGGAAGCCGATGGTGAGCCCGATCAGCGCCCCGGTGGCGAGCGCGGCGAGGACCGCCACGTACCAGGGGTAGCCGAGCACGCTGAGCACGTTGGCCAGGATGGCGGCGCAGACGCCGCTGGCGAAACCGGCGGAGAGGTCGATCTCGCCGATCAGCAGCACGAAGATCAGACCCATCGCGATCACGGTGACCGCGGCGCCCTGGGTGAACAGGTTGGCGAAGTTGGCCGCGGAGAGGAAGACCGGCCGGACGATCGCGAAGGTCACGCAGAGCGCGCTGAGGCCGATCACGGCGGGCAGGGAGCCGAGGTCGCCGCCGCGTACCCGGGCGACGTAGTTGCGGACGTGGTCGCCGACGGTCGGGGCCGGGGTGCCGGCCGGCGCGGCCTGCCGGCGCACGATGGTGGTGGTCATCGGAGTGCTCCTCGGATCGAGTCGGCCAGTTCGCCGCCGTCGCCCGGGTCGTCCCCGGCGGCCTCGGGCCGGAGGCCGAGGTCGCCGGAGCGGCCGGCGGTGATCAGCTCGACCACCTGCGAGTGGGTGATGTCGGTGGTCCTCACCTGGGCGACCAGCTGGCCGAGGTAGAGCGCGGCGATCCGGTCCGAGATGGCGAAGACGTCGTTCATGTTGTGCGAGATGAGCACCACGGCCAGGCCATTGTCGGCCAGCCGGCGGACGAGTTCGAGGACCTGGGCGGTCTGCGCGAGGCCGAGCGCCGCGGTCGGCTCGTCGAGGATGA
This sequence comes from Micromonospora lacuserhaii, assembly GCF_036902735.1. NCBI lineage: Bacteria > Bacillati > Actinomycetota > Actinomycetes > Micromonosporales > Micromonosporaceae > Micromonospora > Micromonospora lacuserhaii. The sequence continues at coordinate 6,497 of NZ_JBAKHO010000095.1, forward strand.
CCAGCCGGCTGTTCCAGAGCACCGCCTTGGCGATGGCGACGGTCTGGCGCTGGCCGCCGGAGAGGCTGGAGACGTGCTGGCGCAGGGTGACGGTACGAACGCCGAGCCCGGCGAGCGTCTCGGTGGCCATCTGCTCCATGGTGGGTTCGTCGAGCACGATGCCGCTGCGCTTCTCCCGCCCGAGGAACATGTTCTGCACGATGTCGAGGTTGTCGCAGAGGGCGAGGTCCTGGTAGACCACCTCGATGCCGAGGCCGGCGGCGTCCCGGGGGCTGTTGATGTTGACGGGGCGGCCCTCGAAGAGGAACTCGCCGGCGTCGGTGGGGTGGATGCCGCTGATGCACTTGACCAGGGTGGACTTGCCGGCGCCGTTGTCGCCCACCAGCGCGGTCACCTCGCCGGGGTGGACGGAGAGGGCGACGTCGCGCAGGACCTGGACGGGACCGAAGCTCTTGTCGATCCCGCGTAGTTCCAGCAGGGGGGTCGCGGGCACTGGGTTCTCCTTCTGGTGTCGCCGAGCGGGTGGGGCGGGTACGGGTCAGCGGATGCCGGCGCCGGCGCAGAGCCTGGCGTACTCCCCACCGCAGACCTCGTCCCTGGTGACGTAGCCGTCGGCGATGACCTGGGCGACGTCGGCCTTGTAGATGGCCCGGGGGGTGAGCAGGATGGCGTCCACGTCGCGGCCGCTCTCCGGGTCCCGGACGGTCTGGCCGGTCTCCCGGCGCTCGCCGTTGGCCAGCGCGATGGCCAGGTCGGAGGCGGCCTTCGCCTCCTCCTTGATCGCCTTGTAGACGGTCATGCACTGGTCCCCGGCGAGGATGTTCCGCAGACCCTGCGGGGTGGCGTCCTGGCCGGTCACCGGGATCTTGCCGTTGAGCTTGTTCTTCTTCAGCACGGAGATGGCCGCGTTGCCCAGGCCGTCGTTGGCCGCGAGGACGCCGTCGATCCGGCCGGCGGTCTTGGTGAGCATCTGCTCGAAGATGACCCCGGCCTGGGCGTTGTCCCAGTCCGGGACCGACTGGGCCGGGCCCCTGCGGTACTCCCCGGCGTCGAACTTGGGCTTGAGCACCGAGTCGTAGCCGTTCTTGAACAGCGTGGCGTTGTTGTCGGTCGGCGAGCCGTTGAGGTAGGCCACGACCGGCTTGGTGGCGTCCTTCTCGGCCAGGCACTTGCTCAGGCCCTCGCCCTGGAGCTTGCCGACGGCCTCGTTGTCGAAGCTGACGTAGTACTCGGCGGAGCCGCTGAGGGTGAGCCGGTCGTAGTCGATGGTGGCGACTCCCTGGGACCGCGCCTTCTCCAGCACCGCCTTGCCGGTACCCGAGTCGAGATTGACGATCATCAGAACGGTGGCGCCATTCGTGATCATCTGTTCGGCGATGTTGGAGAACTGCGACTTGTCGCCCTGCGCGTTCTGGATGTCGGAGGCCACCCCGGCGGCATCGAATGCCTGCTTGAGGAACTTGCGGTCCGCGCCCTCCCAGCGGGCGGAGGACTTGCTGTCGGGCAGGATCACACCGATCTTCGCCTTCTTGCCGTTACCGGCCTGGGCGCCGGTCGACTGGTCGGCGCAGCCGGTCGCGCCGGAGGCCAGCAGCCCGACCGCGGCGAAGGTGAGGAGGCCCTTGCGCATCTGCACGGGTCCTTTCCGGGGGTGGTGGGGGGTGGTGGTGGGGGAGGTCGCGCGCGTTTGTTGTGAGCGGCAACGTATGGCGGTCCCCGTCGTCGCCGCAAGACTCGGGGGTCCCAACTTAGGGGGACTGCGGTAACAATCCCGTAACGCGGGGAAGTCCGGCGAAATCGCCGGACAATGGCGGCCGGAATTGTCGTCGGTACGGCATTCCGCCGCACCCGCTCGGCGAATTCTCAGTGGGCGGCGAGCGGCGCGGTGGTGGCGTCGGTCAGCGCGACCAGATCGGCCGGGGCCAGTTCCACCTGGAGGCCCCGACGGCCGGCCGAGACGTAGACGCTCTCGTACGCCAGCGCCGACGAGTCCAGCACCGTGGGCAGCCGCCTGCGCTGGCCGAGCGGGCTGATCCCGCCTCGCACGTAGCCGGTGGCCCGTTCGGCGGCCGCCCGGTCGGCCAGGGCGGCCCGCTTGCCGCCCACCGCCGCCGCGAGCGCCTTGAGGTCCAGCTCGCCGGTGACCGGGACGACCGCCACGGTCAACCCGCCGTCGACCTCGGTGACCAGCGACTTGAAGACCCGCTCCGGCGGCACCCCGAGCGCCTCGGCGACCAGCGCGCCGTAGTTTGGCGCGTCGGGGGAGACGTCGTACGGGTGGGTGCGGTGCCGGATCTTCCGCTTCGCCAGCAGCGCCGTCGCCGGAGTGCCCTGTCCCGCCATGCCGGTCACGCTAACCCGCCCGGTGGGCTCAGGTCGCGACGGGCCGGCAGACCAGCACCGTCGGCGCTCCGGCGACCCGGGTCAGCACCAGGCTGGCCGCCACGTCGCCGGCCAGCCGCAGGTCCCGGCGCAGCTGCTCCGGCTCCAGCGCCGAGCCGCGCTTGAGGATCTCCACCCGGCCGACCCGGCGCTCCCGCAGCAGCGCGCGCAGCCGCTTCAGCGAGAACGGCAGTGTGTCGGTCACCTCCAGGCAGCGGGCGAACGGGGTGCCGGTCGGGGTGTCCGCGTACAGGTAGGCGATGCTCGGGTCGGCCAGCGTCGCGTCGAGCGTGTCGGCCAGCTCGGCGATCAGGTGCGCGCGTACCACCGCGCCGTCCGGGTCGTACAGGTAGCGCCGGACCGGGCCGACGGCCGCCTCGGCCGCGCCCGCGCCGGTCAGCACGTGCTCGGCCGCGCCGCGCAGCACGGTCGCCCGGCGGGGGACCTCGGCCAGCCGGCCGCACCAGAGGGCCGCCTCCACCAGGTCGCCGTCCGCGCTGACCCACTCCGCCTCGGCGCCCGCCGGGACCAGCGCGTGGTCGATACCCGGGGCCACCTTCACCACGGTGTACGGCACCCGCTCGGCCAGCCCGGTGACGAAGTCCCAGGGCGGGGAGTAGGCGTTCGGGTCGAAGATCCGCCGTCCGGTGCCGGCCCTGCGACGGGCCGGGTCGCAGAAGACGCCGTCGACCCGGGTCACGTCGAACGCCGTGGCGTCGCCGCACTCCACCGTGAACAGCTCGGCCAGCGCCGCCGCCTCGGCGTTCGCGGCGGCCATCGCGGCGGTCACCGGGTCGGCCTCCACGCCGTACACCCGGATGCCGGCGCGGGCCGCGGCGAGCGCGTCCGAGCCGAGGCCGCAACCCAGGTCGGCGAGGGTGCGCACCCCGGCGGCGCGCAGCCGGGCGGCGCGCCGGTCGGCGACGACCCGGCGGGTGGCCTGCTCCAGCCCGGCGCGGGTGAGGAACATCCCGGCCGCCGCCGGCCCGAACTTGCCGGCCGCCCGGCGGCGCAGCTCGGCCTGGGTGAGGGCGGCGGCGGCCAGCCCGGCCGGCACCCCGGCCGGCCGCAGCGCGGCGGCCGAGGTCAGAAGTCGGGG
>NZ_JBAKHO010000096.1:0-9475 GCF_036902735.1 Micromonospora lacuserhaii
TACTGCGGTCGTACGGGATATGTAACGACGGCGGGCCGGCCACGATTCCAGGCTCAGAGTGCCACCGGTCACGGGACGGCACCCGCCATCGGGCGCAGACGGGACATTGGCGCAGCCCCACCACACCCCGGGACCCGACAAGCAGCACCGTCCCCACCTCGGGCCCGGACACATCACGCAAACGACGCACGGCAGCCCGGGTGGCGGTCGTGATTGCGGACGGCAACCGACTGCATCTGAGGCGGCCGCCGGGCCGGCTGGTAGATCGAGGCGAACATCGCGGCTGCGGCACGGCACGCGAGGAAGCCGCCTGAACCTCCGTGTCCGCGGCGGGACGCAGTGTCGGGAACGATCCGCCGAAGAGCGATATGACTCCGCGTCATATTCATGACGCTCCGTCATGTCGCTCATCAGGACATCGTTGGCCCCAGGCGACACGGGAACCCGCCCCGCGACGAGGCGACCGGCCGGCCCCCTCACGGGGACCGGCCGGTCGATAGCGTTCAGGTGGTCACCAGAGCTGCTGGACGATGTCCGCCGCCTGCTCCTCCCACTGCGCGTACGCGTACGGGAAGGCCGAGACCTGGACGGTCTGGGCCGCGGCGGTCAGCGGCAACTCCTGCCAGCCGGGCACGTTCCTCAGCGCCTGGAAGAAGGCCCGCGAAGCGTACTTCGGGTCGGTGACCTCCTCCGGCGTGCCCCAACCCGACGACGGACGCTGCTGGAACAGGCCCTGCGAGTCGTGGTCGTTGTACGCGCCGAGGTGGCCCAGGTTGTAGAGCTTGGACTCCTGCAGCGAGGTGGCGATGCCGATCACCGCGCCCCGCTCCCCCACGCCGGTCTCCTTGGCCTCCTTGATGATGGCCTTGGCGTTGGCGAGTTGGGCGTCGTCGAGCGGGACGCGGGACTGCGCACCCTCGACGCCGTGCGGGATGAGCTCGTCCTTGCTCGGCTTGCCGGACGGGACCTCGGCGGTCTTGCTGCCCATGGTCAGCCCCGACTCGACGGTGGTGGCCTGCCGGTTCTTGCCGGTGGCCAGGTCGATGGCGGCGACGGCGCCCGCGTGCGGTCCGCCGGTGATGGGGGCGGCCACTGCGGCAGGTCCGAATGCCAGGCCGCCGAGGGCGGCGATGCCAGCGATGCCCAGTGCGGTCCGGCGGTTCTTCGCGATGGCCGGGAGCCATCGAGTGAAGTCCTGCTTCACGATGGTTGCCCTTTCGATCGTGTCGACGCGCTCCGGAGTGAGCGCCCCTCGGGGGAACAGCTCCGCCGACGGGGGTTTGCATGCCGGCGGTACTGGGGACACAACCAGCTTCGCGTGTCGGTCATTCCGGAAATGCCGGGTCCTCGGCTGGGGCTGCGGCCTGGCTCACCTCCGGTCCGTGCGTCCCGGGTCGAACGGGACGAACGGGCAGGTCAGGTGCGGGGTGCGCCGTACCGGACCAGGACGTGCCAGAGCTGTTTGAGGTGCTGGAGGGTGTCCGCCGTCGGCCCCCGGTCGGCCCAGCGGTGCGGCTCGCGGACCACCGAGGCGGCCGCCCGCCCGACCAGCGCGGCGTCGATCAGCTCGCCCGGCCGGGCGAACTCCGCATGCACGCGGGCCGCCAGCGGCGGGATCGCGGGCCCGCGGAACTCCGGATCGACTCCCTCGACCGGCAACGCGAATCCACCGTGGAGCACCAGGTCGATCCGGTGCCGCCGGGCGATTGTCGCCAGTGCGTGCCCGGTGTCCGTATCGCGGAACGAGGGGTCGACCACCAGCGCCGCGACGTCCCGGCCCAGGACGATCCCGCCGTGGATCTGGGCCTCCAGGTAGTCGTCGAGGGCGCGGCCGGCGGCGCCCGGCCGCCAGGGTGCCCACGCGTGCCGGTCGAGCAGGACCCGGGTCAGGCCCGCGACGCCCAGGCCGGTGACGCCCAGACAGGACCCGTCTTCGGCGGTCGCCGCCAGCAGGGCGGCCAGGATCGCCTCACCGGCGTCCGCCGTACCCAGGTACCGGGGGCCGACGGAGCTGTCCCCGAAGCAGAGCGTCGCCCGGCCCAGCACCTCCGGCCGCAGCACCAGGTGGCAGGAGCCGAAGCGGGGGCACGCGCCGTCCGGGTGGCCGAGCAGATTCAGGCCGCCGTAGACCGGCCGGTCCGCCGCGCGCACGCCGGCCCTGTGGTACGCCCCGTCGAACAGCTTCTCCTCCCACCGGTCCCGGTCCCCACCGGGGTACGCGGTGAGCCCGCCGTTGGAGATGCCGGTGACGAACTGGCTGCGGTACACGCCCTCGTCGGCGAGCGCCCCGGCAACCGTGCGCCCGTCCGCCAGCAGCCGGTCGGGGTGGAAGTTCACGGTCAGTCCACCGTGTGCGGCGACCGCCCGCACCAGTTCCTCGGGTCGACAGGTGACGGCGGATGCGGCCAGGTGCCGGGCGATCACCGCGAGGGCGGCCGGGCGGTGACCCGACGCCACCTCGCGGACGTGGGCCAGCGCGGCCGCTTGCGCGGTGGTGAGGGATGGCGCGTCGGGCGGGCTCGTCCGGGAGGTGACGGACATGGAGAGCATCCTGGTCGCCGTGATCATGGTGGGCAACCCGATTCCCGCCGAGGTGGGGTTACAGTGGGTTCCCGTCGATCGAAGGACGAGTACGCGCATGCGGTGGGACGTCCGGTGACCGGGTCGTACGAGTTGCGGCCGGTCGGCCGGGTCGAGTCGCCGCTGACCGACCTGGACCGCGCCCCGAAGCAGGGCGACGAGGGCGCGCCCGAGGCCTGGCTCGTCTTCACCCCCGCCGTCGCCGCCGGCCTGCGCGACCTGCGACCCGGTGCCGACATGCTGGTGCTGACCTGGTTGGACCGGGCCGACCGGGACGTGCTTGCGGTGCATCCGCGCGGGGACCGGAGCCGGCCGGAGACCGGGGTGTTCAGCACCCGCTCCCCCCACCGACCCAATCCGATCGGGCTGCACCGGGTACGGGTGCTGGCGGTCGACGGCCTGCGGGTGCGGGTCGCCGACCTGGAGGCGGTGGACGGCACGCCCGTGCTCGACGTCAAGCCGGTGCTCGACGGGGAGCGGTGAACTCGCCGGTCAGTGCCCCCGGGCGAGCCACTCGTCGAGGTGCGGGGCCTCCGCGCCGATGGTGGTGCTGTCGCCGTGCCCGGTGTGCACCGCCGTCTCCGGGGGCAGGGTGAGCAGCCGCGTCCGGATCGACGCGATGATGGTCCCGAAGTCGCTGTAGGACCGACCGGTGGCGCCCGGGCCGCCGGCGAAGAGGGTGTCGCCGGTGAAGACCGCCGCGAGGTCCGGGGCGTAAAGGCTGCACGCCCCGGGGCTGTGGCCGGGGGTGTGCAGCACCCGCAGGGTGGTGCCGGCGACGTCGACGGCCTGCCCGTCGGCCAGTTCCCCGTCCGGCGCCACGTCGGGGTGGACCAGATCCCAGAGGACCCGGTCGGCGGGGTGCAGCAGCACCGGCGCGCCGGTCGCCTTCGCCAGTTCGGGAGCGACCCGTACGTGGTCGTCGTGGGCGTGGGTGGCCAGGACGGCGACCACCCGGCGACCTCCGACGGCGCGCAGGATCGCCGCCACGTCGTGCGGGGCGTCGACGACGACGCACTCGGCGTCGTCGCCGATCACCCAGACGTTGTTGTCGACGTCGAAGGTCTGCCCGTCGAGGGAGAAGGTGCCGGCGGTGACGGCGTGGTCGATCCGGGCGGTCACGGGAAGACCACCACCGAGCGCAGCACGTCGCCGTGGTGCATCCGGGCAAACGCCTCCTCGACCTGGTCCAGCGCGATCTCCTCGGTGACGAAGGCGTCCAGGTCCAGGCGGCCCTGCAGGTAGAGTTCGGTGAGCAGCGGGAAGTCCCGGCTGGGCAGGCAGTCGCCGTACCAGCTGGACTTGAGCGCGCCGCCGCGGCCGAAGACGTCCAGCAGCGGCAGGTCGACCGTCATCTCCGGGGTCGGCACGCCGACCAGCACGACCGTGCCGGCCAGGTCGCGCGCGTAGAACGCCTGCTTCCAGGTCTCCGGCCGGCCCACCGCGTCGATCACCACGTCGGCGCCGAAGCCGCCCGTGGCGGCCCGGACCGCCTCGACGGCGTCCTCGGCCGAGGCGTTGACGGTGTGGGTGGCGCCGAACTTCCGCGCCCAGTCGAGCTTGCGGGCGTCGGTGTCCACCGCGACGATCGTCGTCGCGCCCGCGAGGGCCGCGCCGGCCACCGCGGCGTCGCCGACGCCGCCGCAGCCGATCACCGCCACGGAGTCGCCCCGGGTGACGCCGCCGGTGTTCATCGCCGCGCCCAGGCCGGCCATCACGCCGCAGCCGAGCAGGCCCACCGCGGCGGGCCGGGCGGCCGGGTCGACCTTGGTGCACTGACCAGCATGGACCAGCGTCTTCTCGGCGAAGGCGCCGATGCCGAGCGCGGGGGCGAGTTCGGTGCCATCGGTGAGGGTCATCTTGCGGGCCGCGTTGTGGGTGTTGAAGCAGTACCAGGGGCGGCCGCGGCGGCAGGCGCGGCACACTCCGCAGACCGCCCGCCAGTTGAGCACCACGAAGTCGCCCGGCGCGACGCCGGTCACGCCCTCCCCCACCTGCTCCACGATCCCGGCGGCCTCATGCCCGAGCAGGAACGGGTAGTCGTCGTTGATGCCGCCCTCGCGGTAGTGCAGGTCGGTGTGGCAGACCCCGCAGGACTGCACGCGGACCACCGCCTCGCCCGGCCCCGGGTCGGGCACCACGATGGTGGCGACCTCGACCGGCGCGCCCTTGCGCCGCGAAATGACTCCCCGGACTTCCTGGCTCACGCGATCCTCCTGCCTGCGGTGGCGATGACCTCTCCGCGAACCTACCGCCGATCAGCGCGGGCGGCCCAGCGATGCCGGGCGGATTCAGGTGGCGTACGTCGGGTAGGCGGGGGCACGGTCGCGTCGCAGGGACGGGAGGGCAGATGAAGCTGACACATGCGCCGTTACGGCTCAGCATCGGTGCGTTCATCCTCAATTCGGGGCTCGGCAAGCGGACCCTGGAGGGGGAGGCCGCCGAGGCGGTGCACGGGATGGCGGTGGGGGCGGTCCCACAGCTGCGGCAGGTGGAGGCGGCGCGCTTCGCCATGCTGCTGTCCCGGGCGGAGATCGCCCTGGGCGCCGCCCTGCTCGTCCCGTTCGTGCCGTCGCTGCTGGGCGGTCTGGGGCTGACCGCGTTCGGCGCCGGGCTGGTGCAGCTCTACCTGAAGACGCCCGGACTGCGGGAGCCGAAGAGCCTGAAGCCGACCCAGGCGGGTATCGGCTTCGCCAAGGACGTCTGGCTGGTCGGCGCGGGCCTGACCCTGGTGCTGGACTCCTTCACCCACCGCCGCCGGCGCTGACGCACCGCCCGTGGCCGGAGCCGGGACGGCGGTCGTCACGCGCCGGGAGCAGCCCCCACGGGTACGGGCGCGGCCGCGCGCTCGGCGGCGTGCCGGCGCCGGGCGGCGTTGCGGTAGCGCAGCACCTGGACCGCGCCGAGCGCCCAGAGCAGGTACTGCACGGCGAACGCCCAGCGGAAGGCGTCCAGCGGCGGGGTGGCGGCCCCGGCGGGCGTGGTCAGGTCGAGCACCACGCCGACGGCGAGGATCAGCACGATCGACGCGACGAAGCCGCCGACGTTGACGATCCCGGTCGCGCTGCCGATCCGGTGCACCGGGTTGAAGGTGCGCGCGTAGTCGAAGCCGATCACCGAGCCGGGGCCGTTCACCGCGAGCACCAGCACCAGGGTGACCAGCAGCCAGCGCGGCGCCGGCCCCGGCCAGGCCAGCACCACCGCCCAGATCGCGGCGGTGGCGGCGGTGATGGCGAAGACCAGCACCGAGCGGCGGAACGGGTGCCGGGCGCAGAGGTGCGCGATGACCGGCCCGCAGAGCAGCGTGGCGACCGTCATCAGGGTGAGCAGGGACGCGGCGGCGGTCGGCGACATGCCCTGGCCCTGCACCAGGAACGGGTAGCCCCAGAGCAGCGCGAAGACCGCGCCGGAGAACTGGGTGACGAAGTGCGTCCACAGGCCCAGCCGGGTGCCCGGCTGGGACCAGGCGGCGGCGAGCTCCCGCCGTACGGTGGCCAGGCTCGGGGCGACGGTGGTGGCGTGCTCGACGTGCGGGGTGTCCCGTACCGCCACGGCCACCGTCACCAGCACCGTCGCGCCGAGCGCGGCGGCGGTCAGGAAGGCCGGGGTCCAGCCCGCGTGGTGCAGCAGCGCGACCAGCGGCACCGCGCCGAGGATCGCGCCGAGCTGGCCGAGGGTGCCGGTGAGCTGCACCAGCAGCGGGTTGCGCCGGCCCGGGAACCAGAACGCCACGATGCGCAGCACGCTGATGAAGGTCATCGCGTCGCCCAGGCCGACCAGCACCCGGGCGGCGACGGCGAGGCGTACGTCGGTGGCGACGGCGAAGCAGAGCTGGCCGGCGACCATCAGCGCGCCGCCGACGAGCAGCAGCCGGCGCGAGCCGTACCGGTCGAGCAGCACCCCGACCGGCACCTGCATGGCCGCGTAGACGGCAAGCTGGGCGACGGAGAAGGTGGCCAGGGCGGAGGCGTTGATGTCGAAGCGGTGCGCCGCGTCCACCCCGGTCACGCCCAGCGAGCTGCGGTGGAACACGGCGGCCACGTAGGCCAGGACGGCCACCGCCCAGATGAGCGCGGCGGAGCGGCGGGCGGTGGTCGGGGCCGCGGTCACCGCAGGGTCCGCAGCACGGTGGCGGCGTTGTCGATGTGCGCGCTGACCGCGTCCCGCCAGGCCTGCGGGTCGTCGCCGTCGAGGGCGGCGAGCTGGGCGGCGTGCTCGCCGAGGGCCACGTCGGCCCAGCCGGGCGAGAGCCGGAAACTGGCCTCGCCCATCCGCAGCTGGCGGTCGCGCAGCCGGTGGTAGAGCTCGGCGAGGATCTCGTTGCCGGCGGCCTCGACCACGCTGGCGTGGAAGGCCCGGTCGGCCTCCATCAGCGCGCGCAGGTCACCGGCGGCGTGCGCCTCGCGCATCCGTTGCAGCCAGCCGGCGAGCACGGGGCGCAGGGTGTGCCGCTGCGGCCAGACCCGGTCGGCGGCGTGCAGTTCGACCAGCCGGCGGGCCTCGACGACGTCGGTGATCTCCCGGGCGGAGACGGGACGGATCAGCGCCCCGCGCTTCGGGTAGAGCGCCACCAGGCCCTCGGCCTCCAGCCGGAGCAGCGCCTCCCGGACCGGGGTGCGGGAGACCTCGGCTGCCTCGGCGATCTCGCCCTCGCTGATCAGCAGGCCACCCGGGTAGACCTGCTCGAGGATCCCCTGCTTGAGGTGCCGGTAGGCGCGTTCGGCGGCCGACGGCGCGGCGACCCGCGCCGACGGGCTGGGATGCGTCATGTATCTATGATGCGTTTCTTTTGGTGCGCCGGTCCGGCGGGTGGGCGGGAGGTGTGGCAGGCCACACCGGCCCTCACCCCGGGCCAGCGGAGCGGAGGGTGATCATGCCGTCCGCGCCGAGGTCGAAGCGGGTACGGAACGGCTCCCCCAGGCGGTCGACCAGCTCGACGAGCCAGCGGGCCTCGGCCGGCTCCGCCGGCTGCAGCCGCATCCGGTTGATCCGCACCGGGACCAGCCGCAGCCGGACCAGCCGGCCCGCCGCGAACGTGGGCAGGTGCAGCAGGCGCAGCTCCGGCCGGTACGACTCCTGCCCCCCGATCCCCTCGTAGTCGTCGATCAGGTCCCCGCAGCCGTAAAGGATGAGCCCGCCCCGATGGACCTCGATCGGGCGCGGATGGTGCGACGAGTGGCCGTGCACCAGGTGCACCCCGGCCTCGACCAGCCGGTGCGCGAAGCCCATCTGCTCGGCCGGCACCTGGTAACCCCAGTTCGATCCCCAGTGCACGGAGACCACCACCAGGTCGCCGGGGCGGGCCACCCGACAGATCCGGTCGGCGAGCGCGGCGGCCGACTCCTCGCTCGTCTCCGGCAGGTACGCCACTCCGGGTCGCCGCTCGGTCGCCGCCCACTGCGGCGGGATGCCGCTGGACGGCGTGCCCACCGACCAGAGCAGCAGCCGCCGGCCGCCGCCCAGGTCGAACCGGGCGGGATGCCACGCCTCGACCTCGTCCCGGCCCGCTCCGGCCGGCGCGACGCCGATCCCGCGCAGGCCGTCGAGGGTGTCGGCGAGCCCCTCCGGGCCGAAGTCGAGCACGTGGTTGTTGGCCAGCGCGCAGACGTCGAGCCGGGCCGCGCGGAGGCAGTCCAGGTTGTCCGGGTGCATCCGGTAGTGGATGCCCTTCCCGGGGGCGAACTCCCCCCGCCCGGTCACCGAGGTCTCCAGGTTGACGATCCGCGCGTCGGGTCGCAGGTCGTCGAGGATCCGCAGCGCCGCCCCCCACGGCCAGTCCGGTGGGGCCGGGCGCGGGACCGGACCGGAGACCGCCTCGGCCAGCTCCACGTACCGGCGGGCGTCGGTGACGGCCTGCTCCCGCAGCTCAGGCAGGCCCGGTCGGGGCAGGATCTGGTCGACGCCGCGGCCGGTCATCACGTCGCCGCCGAGGAAGAGGGTCACCCCGTCACCGGACATGGCGCTGCCTTCCCGTCCGGAGCGCCTTCGCACCCCGTCGGCGGCGGGAATCGCGCGCCGACCGAGTGAGCGGTCCGGATCGGGGTACCAGGGCCGCCATGAGTCAGGACGTGACGGTGGTGGTGGCCACCCGGAACCGGCGCGAGCAGCTGCTCGACGTGCTCTCCCGGCACCCCGGGCCGGTCATCGTGGTGGACAACGGGTCCGAGGACGGCACTGCGGAGGCGGTCGCCACGGCCTTCCCCGAGGTCCGGGTGGTGGCGCTGGCCGCCAACCGGGGCGCGGGGGCCGCCCGCAACATCGGGGTGGCGCTGGCCCGTACCCCCTTCGTGGCCTTCGCCGACGACGACTCGCACTGGGCGCCGGGGGCGCTGGACCGGGCGGCGGAGATCCTGCGGGAGCATCCCCGCACCGGGCTGCTGACCGCGCGGGTGCTGGTCGGCCGGGAGGGCCGGCCGGATCCGATCTGCGCGGAGATGGCCGGCGCGCCGCTGGGTGCCCCGCCGGGCGCGCCGGGCCCGTCGGTGCTGGGCTTCCTGGCCTGCGCGGTGGTGCTGCGCCGCGCGGCGTTCACCGCCGTGGGCTGCTTCGCCGAACGGCTCGGCACGTACGGCGAGGAGGCGCTGCTGGCGATGGACCTGGCCGCCGCCGGCTGGCAACTGGCGTACGTGCCGGAGCTGGTGGTGCACCACCTGCCCCTGCCGGCGGGCCGGGACGCGCGGGCCCGCCGCCGGATGGAGGCGCGCAACGCGGTCCTCACCGCGGCGCTGCGCCGCCCGCCGCGGGTGGTCCGCGACGTCGTGGCGCGGACCTGGCGCGACCGGGAGCGGCGGGCCGGGCTGCTCGAAGCGGCCCGGGAGCTGCCCTGGGTGGCCCGCCGGCACGGTGGTGCGGAACCCGCTGGACGGGCCCGCCGGTGGTGCGGCTATTATTAGTT
>NZ_JBAKHO010000097.1:0-9446 GCF_036902735.1 Micromonospora lacuserhaii
CGCCGCGTGCGGCGCAGCGTGCAGACCGCGACCGCGAGCGCCGGGCCGGCCGCCAGTGCCAGGTCGCCGGCCGCCCGGTCGACCGGCGTCGCGCCGGCGCTGGTCATGCCGGCCGCCAGCGCGCCCCCCGTCAGGCCGAGGCCGGTCACGGTCAGGGCGAGCAGCCATCCGGTACGGCGGCGGAGTGCGCGGGCGCGGTCCAGGCGGGGCAGTCCGTCCGCCACCACGCCGGCGGCCAGCCAGACCGCGGCGATCGGCAGCAGCACGATGAGACGCTCATCCATGGGCCCAGCCTTGCCCACATCGGACGCTAGGGAATCCGGGCCGGCCCCCTGTTCGACCCCCACCTTCTCCCGTAGGGGGTCACCGCACCGTCGGTCGCCCTCCCCGACGCGATCGCCGGTCAGACGGCGAAGGTCGAGGGCCGCTCGGTCGCCGGCGCGGGCGGCCTGGCCTTCCACACGCCGGTCTTCTGGCCGGCGAGCCGGGTCAGGTAGGCCGGGTTGAGGATGACGTAGCGGCGCCAGAGCCGCTTCGGCTCCAGGCCGAGCCGCCAGAACCACTCGAGGCCGGCCCGCTGCATCCACGCGGGCGGCTGCTTGAGCAGCCCGGCGTGGTAGTCGAAGGCGGCACCGACGGCCATCAGCGGCATGTCCAGCAGCGGGCGCATCGCGTACGCGAAGACCTCCTGGCGGGGGCAGCCCAGCCCGACCAGGACGAGCCGGGCACCGCTGGCCCTGATCCGGTCGGCGATCTCGACGTCCTCGCCGGGCCGCACCTCGCGGAACTTCGACGGCTCCACCCCGGCGATCTTGAGGGCCGGGAACATCCGCTCCAGCGCCGGGATCAGCTTCGCCAGGGTCTCCTCGGTCGAGCCGTACAGGTAGACCGGGAGCCCCTCCTCGGCGAAGCGGCGCAGCACGTGCAGGGTCAGCGTCGGGCCGTAGACCCGGTCCGCCAGGCCGGCGTGGTGCAGCAGGTTGAGCGCCCAGCGGACCGGCTGGCCGTCCGGGGTGACCACGTCGAAGGAGTTGAGCCGGGCGTTGTGCGCCGGATCGAGCACCCCGGTCATCACGCCGTGCACGGCGAGCGCGGTAAGCGCCAGCGGGCGCCGGTCGTGGGCCGCCGTCACCACCTGCTCGGTCGCCGCGGCGTAGTCCGTGGCGTCGACCAGGACGCCGAGGACGTTCCGCTTGCCCTGCGCGGTCATGCCTGGGGTACCCACTTGTCGACGTTGGCCTCGTAGGTCTCCCGCATGATCATCGGTACGTCGTAGACCTGCTTCCAGTCCGGGTAGTCGGCCTGGAAGGCCTCGTTCGAGCCGATCCACCACTTGTGGTCGCCGATCCGGTTCGCCTCGACGTACTCGGAGATCATCTCCTGGCCGGTGATCTGCTCGGCCAGCGTGAACGCCTCGCGCATCGAGGTGTTGGAGTGCCGGCCGCCGCCCAGGTTGTAGACCGCCGCCGAGCGCGGGTTGCGGAAGAACGCCTCGAACGCGGAGACCACGTCCGAGCTGTGGATGGCGTCCCGGACCTGCTTGCCCTGGTAGCCGAAGATCTTGTAGGTGCGGCGCTCCATGTTCGCCCGCATCACGTACGCCAGGAAGCCGTGCAGCTCGGTCGCCGAGTGCGCCGGCCCGGTCAGCGTGCCACCCCGGAAGCAGGCGGTCTTCATTCCGAAGTAGCGGCCGTACTCCTGCACCATGACGTCGGCGGCGACCTTGGAGGCGCCGAAGACCGAGTGCAGGCAGGCGTCGATCGACATGTCCTCGCGGATGCCCTGCTCGTACGGGTGCCCGGCCTCGATCTCCCAGCGGGTCTCCTGCTCCACCAGCGGCAGGCTGTTGGGCCGGTCGCCGTAGACCTTGTTGGTCGAGCAGTGGATCACCGGTGCCTCGATGCAGTGCTCGCGCACGTTCTGCAGCACGTTGAGGGTGCCGCCCGCGTTCACGTCGAAGTCCGTGAAGGGATCGCGCACCGCCCAGTCGTGCGAGGGCTGCGCGGCCGTGTGGATCACCACAGCGATGTCCCTGCCGTACCGCTGGAAGAGCTTCGCCAGCGCGTCCCGGTCCCGGATGTCGATGCTGTGGTGCGAGTACGCCGACCCCAGCTCGTCGGTCAGTCGGCGGACGTTCCACGCGGTCGACGCCTCGGCGCCGAAGAACTCCCGCCGCATGTCGTTGTCGATCCCGACCACGTCCAGGCCGAGACCGGCGAAGTGCCGGACCGCCTCGGAACCGATCAGACCACCCGAGCCGGTCACCAACGCGACAGTCACACGCCACTCCTGGTCAGTAGGAGGCAGGGAAACCACCGGAGCATAGCGTGACGTCCGGCACGCCCCGATACGACGCGAGGGCCCCGCAGTTGCGGAGCCCTCGTCGATCTGGTGGGGAAGGGGGGAGTTGAACCCCCACGTCCTTTCGGACACACGGACCTGAACCGTGCGCGTCTGCCATTCCGCCACTTCCCCGTGGCTTTGACCTCGAACACTGTAGCCTGTGCCGGCCCCGCTGTCTCCAGCGGCCCCGGGACGTGTCCTCGGTCATGCCCCGACCGTCACGCTCCGTGGAGCGTCACCGTTCGTGGCGGACGAAACATTAGCACGCCGAAACGGGCCTCTCCGAACCGGCCGGCGCGCGATGGCCGAGCGGCGCGCGAGCTGCATGCGCCCCGTCCAGATACCATCATGTCCTCGGGACCCGAGGAGGAGCCGGTGAGCGTGCTGCAACGCTTTGAGAAGCGTCTGGAAGGCCTGGTCGAAGGGGCCTTCGCCAAGGTCTTCAAAGGGGTGGTCCACCCCGTGGAGATCCTCAACGCCATGCAGCGGGAGGCCGAGGCGCACAAGGCCATCCTGGCTGGTGGCCGCACGTTGGTGCCCAACCGCTACGTGATCGATCTCTCGCCGTACGACCACAGTCGTCTGGCGCCGTACGCCGCCGCGCTGGCCCAGGAGCTGGCCCAGTCGCAGGCGGAGTTCATCGGCGAGCAGGCGTGGACGGTCTACGGCGACGTGATCGTGGAGATCGAACGCGGCGAGGGACTGGACACCGGCATGTTCCGGGTCACCGCCGAGGTCTACACCGGTGGCGAGGTCGCCCCGGTCTCGTCGCCGGGCGGCTACGACGCCGGCCCGCCGGCGTACCCGTCGTACGACCAGGGTGGCGGCTACGGCCCCCCGCCGGGACACGGCGGCGGCACCCGCAACGTCCGGCTGGTCTCCGGCGACGGCCGCACCTACCCGCTCCAGATGGGTTCGACGGTGATCGGCCGCGGCGACCAGGCCAACCTGCGCCTGCCGGACGTCGGAATCTCCCGGCGACACGCCCGGCTGGACTTCGACGGCGGGCAGGTCGTGCTGACCGACCTGGGGTCGACCAACGGCACGATGGTCAACGGCCAGCGCGTCTCGGCGGTCGCCCTCAACCCGGGTGACATGATCCAGCTCGGCACGACGACGTTGACCTTCCGCGTGGACGGCTGACCCGCCTTGCCGGAGCTCGTCATCACCGTCGCCCGGTTCGGGTTCCTCATCCTGCTGTGGATCTTCGTGTTCACGGTGGTCGGCGTGATCCGCCGTGACCTCTTCGCAGGAGCCCGGTCGGGCCGGCTGGTGGCCGCGCCTCGTGCGGTCGGCGCGTCCACCGGGCAGGCGGGGAAGCCGGCCAAGGCGAAGCGGGGCAGGGCGGCCCACCAGATGGTGGTCACCGCCGGTCAGTTGGCCGGCACCCGAATCACCCTCGGTGAAGCGCAGATCACTATCGGTCGGGCCGAGGACTCCACCCTCGTCATCACCGACGACTACGCCTCCGCGCGGCACGCCCGGCTCGTGCCGCGCGACGGGCAGTGGTTCGTCGAGGATCTCGGCTCGACTAACGGCACGTACCTGGATCGCGCTAAGGTCACCGGACCAACCCCCGTCCCCCTCGGCGTGCCGATCCGGATCGGCCGCACCTCTCTCGAATTACGGCCATGACTCTGACCCTGCGCTATGCGGCCCACAGCGACCGCGGTCTGATCCGAGACGGAAACCAGGACTCCGTCTACGCCGGGCCGCGGCTTCTCGCCGTCGCCGACGGCATGGGCGGCATGGCCGCCGGTGACGTCGCCAGCAACATCGTCATCGGTGCCATGGCGCCGCTCGACGAGGACGTCCCGGGGGACGCGCTCGTCGATGCTCTGCGCTCGGCCGTGGGCACCGCCAACCAGCAGCTTCGCGACACCGTGGACGCCAACCCGCAGCTGGAGGGGATGGGCACGACGCTCACCGCGACCCTCTTCTCGGGCAGCAAGCTCGGCATGGTCCACATCGGTGACTCGCGGGCCTATCTCCTGCGCAAGGGCGAGTTCGCGCAGATCACCAAGGACGACACCTACGTCCAGATGCTCGTGGACGAGGGTCGGATCAGCGCGGAGGAGGCGAGCAGCCACCCCCAGCGCTCGCTGCTCACCCGCGCCCTCGACGGCCGGGACATCGACCCGGAGTACAGCGTCCGCCAGGTGCTGCCCGGCGACCGCTACCTGATCTGCAGCGACGGCCTCTCCGGCGTGGTGAGCGCGGAGACCATCGGCGACACCCTGCGGGAGTACACCGACCCGCAGCAGTGCGTCGAGCGGCTGGTGCAGCTCGCGCTCCGCGGCGGCGGCCCGGACAACATCACCGTGATCATCGCGGACGCCACCGACCAGGACATCGTCGAGGCGACCCCGATCGTCGGCGGCGCCGCCGCCCGCGACCGGGGGATGGCCACCTCGGCCGACGTCTCCACCCCGGCGGCTCGCGCCTCGGCGCTCTCCGCGCCGCGGAACCCCGCGCCGGAGGAGCCGGCCGCCTCCCGGGACGACGAGTCGGACCGTCCCCGGCGGCCGCTGCGTACCGTGGCGATGCTGGTGGCGCTGCTGGTCATCCTGGGCGGCGGTCTCTTCGCCGGCTGGAGCTTCACCCAGCGGCAGTACTACGTCGGGGCGACCGAGGACGGGCAGCTCGCGGTCTTCCGCGGGGTCCCCGGTCAGGTCGCCGGTCTCGACCTGTCCCGCGTGCACTCCACCAGCCCGGCCAAGCTGGACGACCTCACCCTGGCCGCGCAGGAGCAGGTCAAGCAGGGTATCCAGGCCAAGAGCCGGCCCGACGCGGTACGCCGGCTCGCGGAGCTGACCAACGACGACCCGGCCAACCCGAACCTGAAGCCGATCTGCCCGCCGAGCCCCACCCCGACCCCGGTGGCCAGCACGGTGCCGGTGACGCCGACGGTCACCCCGGTCGCGCCCGGCCAGGCGGCGCCCACTCCGGTCGCCAGCGGCAGTCCGGTCGTCCCCTCGGCAACCCCCGCGCCGACCACCACGCCCGACGCCTCGGCCTCCGACGCGGTTCCGCCGGGCGGAGACCCGGCGGGCTGTCGGTCGCCCGAGTGACCGTCGGCTGAGACTCCAAGGGATCGATCCGTGACCGCAGCGGCCACACCGGCAGCCTCGCCCGCCTCGACGGGCGAGCAGCCCGGCGTACGCCTGGCGCGGTCCCGGCGTAACGCCGAGCTCTCGCTGCTGCTGCTGGCCATGGTGCTGGTGGCGGCCTACGGGGCGATCGTCGAGGCGAACCTGCTCGACACCGTCACCCCGGACTTCTGGATGCCGGCCGCCGTGCTGGGGGTGCTCTTCCTCGGCATGCACCTGGTGATCCGGTTCCTGGCGCCGTTCGCCGACCCGGCCCTGCTGCCGGCGGTGGCACTGCTCAACGGCATCGGGGTCGGCTTCCTGCGCCGGTACGACCTGGCCCGGGCGGACGCGGTCGACCGGGAGACGCTGGCGATCTTCGCCGGCACCGGGGGGCGGCAGCTGGCCTGGACGCTCGCCTCGGTGATCCTCGCCGCGGCGCTGCTCTTCGTGATGAAGGACCACCGGGCGGTCTCCCGCTACGCGTACACCCTGGGTCTGGCCGGCATCGTGCTGGTGATGATCCCGGCGGTGCTCCCGGCGCGGTACTCGGAGATCTACGGCGCGAAGCTGTGGATCCGGATCGGTGGGTTCAGCATCCAGCCGGGTGAGTTCGCCAAGCTGGCCCTGCTGGTCTTCTTCGCGTACTACCTGGTCCGCAAGCGCGAGGTGCTCTCGCTGGCCAGCCGGCGGATCCTCGGCATCGATTTCCCCCGCGGCCGGGACCTCGGCCCGGTGCTCGCGGTCTGGGCGCTGAGCCTGCTGGTGCTCGTCTTCGAGAAGGACCTCGGCACCTCGCTGCTGTACTTCGGCATGTTCGTGGTGACGCTCTACATCGCCACGGAACGGGTCAGCTGGCTGCTCATCGGTCTGCTGCTCTTCTTCGGCGGCGCCTACCTGGCGTACGTGCTGGGCGGGACGATCGGCGGTCCGTTCGCCAACTTCCACCTGCGCGCCGAGATCTGGCTGGACCCGTTCTCCGACCCTTACGAGAAGGGCTACCAGCTGGTCCAGGGCCTGTTGGCGCTGGGCAGCGGCGGGCTCTTCGGCACCGGGCCGGGCGCCGGCGAGCCGACCCTGATCCCCGAGGTGCAGAACGACTTCATCTTCGCCGGCATCGGCGAGGAGATCGGGCTCTTCGGTCTCACCGCGCTGCTGGTGACCTACCTGCTCATCGTCGAGCGGGGGTTGCGGGCCGGGCTGGCGGTGCGCGACTCGTTCGGCAAGCTGCTCGCCGGGGGCCTCGCCTTCACCCTCGGGCTCCAGGTCTTCGTGATCGTCGGCGGGATCAGCAAGCTCATCCCGCTGACCGGTCAGACCACCCCGTTCCTCTCCGCCGGTGGCTCGTCGCTGATGGCCAACTGGCTGCTCATCGCAGTGCTGCTCCGGGTCTCCGACGCCGCCCGCAAGCCGGTGGTCACCGGTGGCTCGGCGGCCCGGCCCGCCGGCGGCCCGCCGGAGCAACTGCACGGTGCACCCACGGAGGTGATCCGCCCGTGAACGCACCTCTGCGCCGCGTCGGCGTAGTCGTTCTGGTCCTGTTCGGTCTGCTCTTCGCGAACCTGAACTGGATCCAGGCCTACAAGGCCGACGAGTACCGCAACAGCGACTACAACGGCCGGGTCCAGGTCGCCGAGTACGAGCGCCGGCGCGGCAACATCGAGGCCGGCGGCACCGCGGTCGCCACCAGCAGGGAGACCAGCGGCAAGCTGAAGTTCCAGCGCACCTACCCCGGCGGGGCGAAGTACGCGCACGTGCTCGGCTTCAAGCCGGTCAACGGGAGCGAGACCGGCATCGAGCGGATCGAGAACGACTTCCTCGCCGGCACCAGCGACGCGCTGATCGCCAACCGGATCAAGGACATGTTCACCGGCGACGAGACCGGTGGCGGCAATGTGCTGCTGACGCTCTCCAAGCGCGCCCAGGACACCGCGTACGACCAGCTGCGCAACAACGAGAAGGGCGTCAAGCGGGGCGCGGCCATCGCCATCGACCCGCGTACCGGGGCGGTGCAGGCCATGGTCTCGATGCCCAGCTTCGACCCGAACCCGTTGGCCAGCCACGACACCACCGAGGCGGCGGCGGCCTACAACGAGCTGAACAAGGACGACGACCGGCCGCTGACGAACCGCGCGCTGGACGACACCCTCCCGCCCGGCTCCACCTTCAAGATCGTGGTGGCTGCCGCGGCGCTGGAGAACGGGGTCACCAAGAACACCCCGATCCCGGCGGGCCCGCTCTACACGCCGCCGACCTCCGGCTCGCCGATCAAGAACGCCCACCCGACCATCTGCCCTGAGTCGCAGGTCAGCCTGCAGGAGGCGGTCCGCGAGTCGTGCAACACCGGCTTCGCCCAGCTCGGCGTGCGGCTCGGCGCCGACACCATCAAGGAGAAGGCCCGGCAGTTCGGCTTCGAGCAGGACGACCTCACCGTCGGCCAGCTCGGCGAGGACGGTCTCGGCGTGGCAGCCAGCCACACCGGTGACATGGAGGCGCCCGGCGGCGCGACCGACCCGGCGGCGCTGGCCCAGTCCTCGATCGGGCAACGCGACGTGCGGATGACCCCCCTGCAGGGCGCGCTGATCGCCGGCGCGGTCGCCAACGGCGGCAGCCAGATGCGGCCCTACCTGGTCAAGCAGCTGCTGGGGCCGGACCGGACCACCGTGTACGAAGCCGCCAAGCCGCGTGAGCTGCGCCAGCCGGTCAGCGGCCAGGTCGCCGCCGACCTGCGGGACATGATGGTCCAGGTCGTGGAGAACGGCACCGGCGAGAAGGCGCAGATCAAGGGCTACACGGTCGGCGGCAAGACCGGCACCGCCCAGTCCGCGCCGGACCGGCCGGACCACGCCTGGTTCATCGGCTTCGCGCTCGACAAGAACGGCACCCCGGTCTCGGCGGTCTGCGTGTCGCTGGAGCAGGCCGGCAGCGGCGGCAGCAGCGAGGCGGCCCGGATCGGCGGGCAGATCATGCGGGCCGCGATCCAGGACTCCGGGGGCCGCTGACATGCTCAGCCCCGGCGTCCAGCTCGGCAACCGCTACCGCCTCGACGAGCGGATCGCCAGCGGTGGCATGGGCGACGTCTGGCGCGGCACCGACCAGGTGCTGGGCCGTACGGTGGCGGTGAAGAGCCTGCTCCCCGCGCTGCTCGACGACCCGGGCTTCGCCGAACGGTTCCGTGGCGAGGCCCGGACCATGGCCACCATCAACCACCCCGGCGTGGTCGACGTCTACGACTTCGGCAGCGACCAGCAGATCGCCTTTCTGGTGATGGAGTACGTCGAGGGCGACGCGCTCTCCGCCACCCTGAGCCGGGTAGGCCGGCTGACCCCGGCCCGGACGATGGCGCTGCTCGCGCAGGCCGCCGAGGCGCTGCACGCCGCGCACGAGAAGGGCATCGTGCACCGCGACGTGAAGCCGGGCAATCTGCTGGTCCGGCCGAACGGCACCCTGGTGCTGACCGACTTCGGCATCGCCCGCTCCGACATGGTCGGCCAGCTCACCGCCGCCGGCTCGGTGCTCGGCACCGCCTCGTACATCTCGCCCGAGCAGGCCACCGGCGCGGTGGCCACGCCAGCCTCCGACGTCTACGCGCTCGGCGTCGTCGCGTACCAGTGCCTGGCCGGCCGGCGTCCCTTCGAGGGCGACAACCCGCTCGAGATCGCGATGAAGCACGTCCGCGAGGCTCCCCGGCCGCTGCCCGGCGACATCCCGCCCGCGGTGAAGGCGATCGTGGAGCGGGCGCTGGCGAAGGACCCGGCACACCGCTGGCCGAGTGCCGCCGCGCTGGCCGCGGTGGCGCGCCAGGCCAAGGCGGCCCTGTCGCAGCAGGCGCGGACCGGGCAGGCCCACCCGATCTCCGCCGCGCCGGCCTCGCCGGGCGCACCGGTGGCCCGCGCGCAGGTCCCCACGGCACCGCACCAGCAGCCGGCCCGGCCCCCCGCGGCGGCCCACCAGCCCCGCCCGCCGGCGACCGGGCAGGCCCGGCCGCCGGTGGTGGCCCGACAGCCGCAGCCG
>NZ_JBAKHO010000098.1:0-8887 GCF_036902735.1 Micromonospora lacuserhaii
GCCCTCCAGCGCCGATGGTACTGCACTCGGGAGGGTGTGGGAGAGTAGGACGCCGCCGGACAACCATTCCATTCAGGGCCACCCCAACAGGGGTGGCCCTGAATGCGTTTCCACCTATGTTTCTCAGACGGAAGCAGGCCAGGCCGAACGCCGCGGGGCGAGGCCGAACCCCATAGCCTGGGGCGGCCGGGCTCAGGGCGGAGCTGACGGTGGATCAGGGCCGGGTCTGGACGGCCTCGCGGATCTGGCGGAACAGGCCTGCGGAGTCGTCGACGGGCCGGTTCGCGAACATCGCCATCGCCACGCTGCCGTGGTCGGCCCAGCCGCAGACCGTGAAGTCACTGCCCGCGGTGCCGCACTTCATCACGCCGCCGAACTTGCCGGCGGGCACCTCGCGTACCCCGGTGACCTTGCCGGTCTCGTCGGCCATCAGGCCGAAGAGGCTGTCCAGGTCGCGCTCCGGCTGCCAGAGCAGGGTGGTGCCGCCGAAGAGCAGAATCGCCCGCTTCTCGTCCGCCGGATCCCGGTAGACGGTGCCGAAGCTTCGGTCCAGGTCGATGTCGGCCGCGAAGCCGCTGCGCAGGTAGTCGGCGGTGCTGCGGGCCCGCTCCGAGTCGTCCCGGGTCAGGCCGCCAACCCGGTCCGGGGCGGCGAGCCGGGTGTCCTTCTGCTGGACCACCCGCCAGCCGGCCACCCCGAGGGCGGCGGCGCCGGCGAGACCCACGACGAGTGCCACGGTCAGCGCGATCCGACGCCGACGGGAGGCCGGACCGGCCGCCCGGTCGTCCGGGTCGTGGTTGCTCAGCCGGATCGGTTCCTCGGTCAGGTCGACCGGCTCGGGCCCCCCGATGAGCTGACGCTCGGTGAGATGTGCGTCGGACATGTCCGCCACCGTACGCGAATGACAGGTGGCGCACGTCAGGTCCGCCGAAGCGCTCCGTAGACTTTCAGGGTGACCGAGAGACTGGATGCCCGACGCCCCGACGCCCCGACCCTTGCCGGCCAGTACCAGCCCGGTGAGGTAGAGCAGCGACGGTACGAGCAGTGGGTAGCCGGCGGCCACTTCCGGGCCTCGGCGGAGAGCGACAAGCCGCCCTTCACCATCGTCATCCCGCCGCCGAACGTGACCGGCTCGCTGCACATGGGCCACGCGTTCGAGCACACGCTGATGGACGCCCTCATCCGGCGCAAGAAGATGCAGGGGTTCGAGGCGCTCTGGCTGCCCGGCATGGACCACGCCGGCATCGCCACCCAGAACCTGGTCGAGCGGCAGCTCGCCGGTGAGGGCCTGTCCCGGCACGACCTCGGCCGGGAGAAGTTCGTCGAGCGGGTCTGGCAGTGGAAGGCCGAGTCCGGCGGCGCGATCCTCGGCCAGATGCGCCGCCTCGGCGACGCGGTCGACTGGGACCGTGAGCGCTTCACCATGGACGAGGGCCTTTCCCGGGCCGTCCAGACCATGTTCAAGAAGCTCTTCGACGACGGGCTGATCTACCGGGCCAACCGGATCATCAACTGGTGCCCGCGCTGCCTCACGGCGCTGTCCGACATCGAGGTGGAGCACACCGACGACGAGGGTGAGCTCATCTCGATCCGCTACAGCGACGACGTGGTGGTCGCCACCACCCGGGCCGAGACGATGCTGGGCGACACCGCGGTGGCCGTCCACCCGGACGACGAGCGCTACCGCCACCTGATCGGCACCGAGGTCGCCGTGCCGCTCACCAACCGGCGGATCCCGATCGTCGCCGACGAGCACGTCGACCCGGCCTTCGGCACCGGCATGGTCAAGGTGACCCCGGCGCACGACCCGAACGACTTCGAGATCGGCCAGCGGCACGACCTGCCGGCGCTGACGATCATGGACGAGCGGGGCGTCATCACCGCGCCCGGCCCGTTCGAGGGCCTGGACCGGTACGAGGCCCGGCCGGCGATCGTCGCCGCCCTGCGCGAGCAGGGCCGGATCGTGGCCGAGAAGCGGCCGTACGTGCACGCGGTGGGGCACTGCTCGCGGTGCAAGACGACCGTCGAGCCGCGGCTGTCGCTGCAGTGGTTCGTGAACACCGCCCCGCTGGCCAAGGCGGCCGGCGACGCGGTGCGCGACGGTCGGGTGAAGATCGAGCCGGCCGAGCTGGCCAAGCGGTACTTCGCCTGGGTCGACAACATGCACGACTGGTGCATCTCCCGACAGCTCTGGTGGGGTCACCGCATCCCGGTCTGGTACGGCCCGGACGGCGAGATCGTCTGCGTCGGCCCGGACGAGCAGCCGCCCACCGGGGAGGGCTGGCGCCAGGACGAGGACGTCCTGGACACCTGGTTCTCCAGCGGCCTGTGGCCGTTCTCCACCCTCGGCTGGCCGGAGCGGACTCCCGATCTGGCGAAGTTCTATCCGACCAGCGTGCTGGTCACCGGGTACGACATCCTCTTCTTCTGGGTCGCCCGGATGATGATGTTCGGCCTCTACGCGATGGACGGCGTCCAGCCGTTCGACGTGGTGGCCCTGCACGGCATGGTGCGCGACGAGCACGGCAAGAAGATGTCGAAGTCCTTCGGCAACGTGGTCGACCCGCTGGACTGGATCGACCGGTTCGGCGCCGACGCCACCCGGTTCACCCTGGCCCGCGGCGCGAACCCCGGCCAGGACGTGCCGGTCAGCGAGGAGTGGTGCCAGGGCTCCCGCAACTTCTGCAACAAGCTCTGGAACGCCACCCGGTTCGCGCTGATGAACGGCGCGCACACCGCGGGGCCGCTGCCCGCCGTCGGCGAGCTGTCGACGGTCGACCGGTGGATCCTGTCCCGGCTGGCGCACGTCACCGCGGAAGTGGACGAGCAGTTCGAGGCGTACGAGTTCGCGAAGGTCTGCGACCTGCTCTACCACTTCGCCTGGGACGACGTGTGTGACTGGTACGTGGAGCTGAGCAAGCCGGTGCTCGCCGAGGGCGGGCCGGCCGCCGACGCCACCCGCCGGGTGCTCGGCCACGTGCTCGACCAGCTGCTGCGGCTGCTGCACCCGGTCATCCCGTTCGTCACCGACGAGCTGTGGAGCGCCCTCACCGGCGGCGAGACGATCATGGCGGCCGACTGGCCGGTCGCCGACCGTACCCTCGTGGACGACGCCGCGGAGGGCGAGGTCGGCACCGTCCAGCGGGTGGTGACCGAGATCCGGCGGTTCCGCTCCGACCAGGGGCTGCGGCCGACCCAGCGGGTCGCCGCGCGGCTGGAGGGCCTGACCGTCGCCGGCATCGCGGCGCACGAGCCGCTGATCCGCTCCCTGGTCCGGTTGGACGCCCCCGGCGACGACTTCCAGGCCAGTGCCACCCTCGCCATGCCCGGCGAGGTCAGCGTCGCGCTGGACACCCGGGGTTCGATCGACGTGGCCGCCGAGCGGGCCCGGCTGACCAAGGACCGCGCTGCCGCCGAGAAGGAGGTCGCGCAGGCCCGGGCGAAGCTCGACAACCCGGCGTTCGTCGGCAAGGCCCCGGAACCGGTGGTCGCCAAGATCCGTGAACGGCTGGCGGTGGCCGAGGCGGACCTGGTCCGGATCAACGCCGCTCTGGAGGCGCTTTCCTCGTGACCGACCGTACCGATTTCACCGCCGTCGACGCTGCGCTCGCCGCCCGAGGTTTCACCCGGATGGCGTTCGAGCTGGAGAAGATCGAGTCCCTGCTCGACCTGCTCGGCAGCCCGCAGCGGGCGTACCCGTCGATCCACCTGACCGGGACCAACGGCAAGACCTCGACCGCCCGGATGATCGACTCGCTGCTGCGGGCCTTCGGGCTGCACACCGGCCGCTACACCAGCCCGCACCTGGAGACCGTGCGGGAGCGCATTGCGCTGGACGGCGAGCCGGTCAGCGAGGAGCGCTTCGTCACCATGTACCGCGAGGTGGCGCCCCTGGCCGAGCTGGTCGACCAACGGTCCGCCGAACCGCTGACCTACTTCGACATGACCACGGCGCTGGCGTTCGCGACGTTCGCCGACGCCCCGGTCGACGTCGCGGTGGTCGAGGTCGGCCTCGGCGGCGCCGAGGACGCCACCAACGTGATCCAGGCCGGGGTGGCCGTGCTCACCCCGATCGGGCTGGACCACACCGAGTGGCTCGGCGACACGCTGGAGGACATCGCGCTGCACAAGGCCGGCATCATCCACGCCGGCGCCACGGTGATCTGCGCGGCCCAGGACGACGAGGCGGCCCGGCCGATCCTCGAACGCTGCGTCGAGGTGGGCGCCACCATCGCCCGCGAGGGCACCGAGTTCGGCGTGCTGCGCCGGGCCGTCGCCGTCGGCGGTCAGGTGCTCAGCATCCAGGGCCTCGGCGGGGTCTACGAGGAGATCTTCATCCCGCTGCACGGCGCCCACCAGGCGCAGAACGCCGCGGTGGCGCTCGCCGCCGTCGAGGCGTTCCTGGGTGCCGGGACGAACCGTCAGCTCGACGTGGAGGCCGTCCGGGAGGGCTTCGCCACGGCCAGCTCCCCGGGACGGCTGGAGAAGGTGCGTACCGCCCCGACGGTGCTGCTGGACGGGGCGCACAACCCGCACGGGATGACCGCCACGGTCACCGCCCTGCAGGAGGAGTTCGCGTTCAGCAAGCTGGTCGGCGTGCTCGCCGTACTCGCCGACAAGGACGCCCCCAGCCTGCTGGAGCTGCTGGAGCCGGTGCTCGACTCGGTGGTCGTCACCCGCAACAGCTCGCCCCGGGCGATGCCGGTCGAGGAGTTGGCCGAGCTGGCCCGGGAGATCTTCGGACCGGACCGGGTGGAGGTGGCCGAGGAGATGCCGGACGCCATCGAGGCGGCCGTCGCCGAGGCCGAGTCCGACGTGCCCGGTGAGCTCTCCGGCGTCGGGGTGCTGGTCACCGGCTCGGTGGTGACCGTGGCCGACGCCCGACGGCTGTTCAAGCGATGAGCGACCCGAACCCGGCCCGCCCGGACCCGGAGCAGACCCCCGGTCAGCGGCGATCCGGCCTGCGCAACCCGGTGGCGGCGGTGCGCGGCCTGGGGGCCGGCACCCTCGGCCTGGAGGCGCTGGTGCTGCTGCTGGCCATCCAGCCGATCCGGCTGGTCGGCGGGGACCTCGGCGGCGCCGCCATCGCGGCGATCGTCACGCTCGCCGTCGCCGCGATCGTGCTGGCCGGCATGATGCGCCGGCCGTGGGCCTGGACCGCCGGCACGGTCCTGCAGGGGTTGCTCCTGCTGGCCGGGCTGCTGCACTGGTCGCTGTTCGGGCTGGGCATCATCTTCGGCCTGGTGTGGGCCTATGCGCTGCACGTGCGGCGGGTCATCCTCGGCTGACCCGCTCAGGCGTCGGCGCGTTCCCGCCACTGGGTGAGCGCGATGCCGTGGCCGTCCGGGTCCTTGAAGGCGGCCGCCCACACCTCCAGCTTCGCCCCCCGGTTGACCACCCGGGGGGCGTACGTGAAGCGGACGCCGGAGTCCTTGAGCCGCCGGTACGCCCCGTCGATGTCGTCGACCTCGAGGTTGACGTGCACCAGCCGACGGCTGATCGGGGCGGCGCCGGTGACCTCCCGCAGCACCACCCGGGTGCTGCCGGAGGCGAGCACCGCGTTGCCGGAGCCCCGGTCGACCTCGGTGAAGCCCAGCACGTCGGCGTAGAAGCCCAGCGACCGGGACAGGTCGGTGACCAGCAGGGTCAGCCCGACGCCGCCGAACGGGGCGGCCCGGTCCGCCGACTCCGCGTCCGGGTCGTAGCCGAAGATCGCCTCGTCGAGTCCGCCCAGCTCGTCCGGGTCGAGCCGCCCGGCGGCGGGGGCGGGGTCGTCCAGCGGCACGTCGATCGGGTCGAGGATCGGCGCGTCGAACCGCTCGTCGGCCGGCGTCCGCGGCGACGGGGTGGCCGCCCGCCGCGGCAGGTCGCTGGACGGCGCGTCGACCAGGATGCCCTCCAGCACGACCCCGTCGCCCGGGCGCTGGTGCACGACCACCGGCTCCCGCTCGTCGGTCAGCACCTCGACGTCCTCGGCGAGCGCGTCGCCCCGCACCGGGTCCGGCGGCAGCGGCTCGGACCGCAGCGGCTCGGCGCGCAACGGGTCCGACCGGAACGGGTCGCCGGGCGGCGCGTCCCGGAACTCCTCGCGCAGGTCGTCGTGGAAGTCGTCGTCGGCGGTACGGCCCTCCCACGGCGGGGCCTCCTGCTGGATCAGCATCTCGTCGAGCGGCTCGGCGTCGGCGTACTCGGGCGGCAGGTCGGGCACGGTGGCGGCGGTCTCGGCGTGGGTGGGCACGTCGTCCCAGAGCACCCGGACGTGCCGCTGATCGTCGAGGGCCACCCGGATCGGCAGGGCCTGCCCCAGCGACGGCCACTTCGCCACCGGCACCCGCGGCTCGATGATCTTCTTGGACCGGGGCGGCAGGCCGGGTGCGTCGATCACCAGTTGCAGCTCGCAGCGGCCGAAGGCGTACTGCGTGGGAGGCTCGGAGGCGCTGTGCACGTGCCCGACGCCGACCACCCAGGTGCGCCCGCCGCCGCGCACGGTGGCCAGGGCGATCGCCAGCACCAGCAGCGCCACGCCGAGGGCGACGATGGCCCAGCTGGTCATCCCCAGACCGAACAGGACCACGAAGGTGGCCACGGTGCCGAGCACCGCGGCGATCAGCTTGCGTACCGGCGCGATGGTGCGGTTCCCGCCATTCGCCACAGTGGACCTCCCAGGGGTAAGGCCAGGCTAGGGCCGATCGGCAACCGAGGGAAGGAGCAGCCGCCGCGCCGACGCCGGGACCGGGTCGCTAGGCTGACCGTACCCAGCCCGACCGGCTTCCGCGCACAGGAGGAACCCAGCGTGTCCAGCAGCAGCCCGGATGAGCGCACGCTCGTACTGATCAAGCCCGACGCGGTTCGCCGTGGCCTGGTCGGCGAGATCATCTCCCGCTTCGAGCGGAAGGGCCTGCGGATCGACGCGATGGAGACCCGGACCCTGGACGGCGCCTTCGCCGACCAGCACTACGCCGAGCACGTGGACAAGCCGTTCTACCCGCCGCTGAAGGCGTTCATGACCAGCGGGCCGCTGGTCGCGCTGGTGCTCTCCGGTGACGAGGTGATCGACGTGGTCCGCGCGATGATCGGCAGCACGGACGGGCGCAAGGCCGCCGCCGGCACGATCCGCGGTGACCTCTCCCTGTCCAACCGGGAGAACCTGGTGCACGCCTCCGACTCCACCGACAGCGCCAAGCGCGAGATCGGCCTCTGGTTCCCCGAGCTGGGCTGACTCGCCGCCGGCGTACCGGTCGTTCGCGGGCCCGGACCACCTGTCGGTGGGCCGGGCCCGTTGCGCGTGGCCCGGCCGGCGATCAGCCCGTCGCGTACCGCAGCTTGTCCGGGTTGCCGACCAGGTGCACCCCCGTGACCAGGCCGTCCGCGCCGGCCACCGTCAGCGCGTACGTGCTGCCGTCGGGTCGGGTGATCAGAGCGGCCGGTTGCCCGTTCAGCTCCAGCCGGCGCACCGCCGGCGGTAGCCGGCCGGGTCCGTGCACGCCGATGAAGAAGCGGGCGATCCGGTCCGCGCCGGTGATCGGGTTGCGGGCCGCCCGGACCCGCCCCCCGCCGTCGGTCCAGGCGGTCGCGTCCTCGGCGACCAGGGCGGTCAGCGTGGTCAGGTCGCCCTCGCGGGCGGCGCGCAGGAATGCGTCCAGCAGCCGTTCCTGCTCGGCCCGGTCGGCGGTGAACCGGCGGCGGTCCGCCCGGACCCGCTCCTCGGCGCGGTGGTGCAACTGCCGGCAGTCGGCCACGGACCTGTCGAGGATCCCGGCGATCTCCGCGTAGGGCAGCTCGAACGCGGTGCGCAGCACCCAGACCGCCCGCTCCGGCGGGGTGAGCCGCTCCAGCACGTGCAGCAGCGCGACGGAGAGCGAGTCGCGCAGTTCCGCGCGCTCCAACGGCCCGAACGGCGACGGCGCGGTGGCCACCGGCTCGGGAAGCCACGGTCCGACGTACGCCTCCCGCGCCGCCCGTCGGGCCCGCAGCCGGTCCAGCGCCAGCCGGGTCACCACCCGGGACAGGTAGCGCCGTGGCTCGGCCACCGCCGCCCGGTCGACGCCCACCCAGCGCAGGTACGCCTCCTGGAGCACGTCCTCGGCGTCGTCGACGCTGCCCAGCAGCCGGTACGCCAGCCCGAGCAGCATCGGCCGGTGCGCGGTGAGCGCACCGGCCGCCTGCTCCGCCCCGAGCCCGGTCACGCCTCCGTCGGCGGCTGGGTCCGGCTGGTCACCGCGACCCGGTTCCATACGTTGATTGTGGCGATCGCCACCACCAGATCGGCCAACTCCTTCTCCGACCACACCGCCGCGGCGGCGTCCCACACCTCGTCGGGGACCCCGTGCTCACCGAGCCGGGTGACCGCGTCGGTGAGTGCCAGCGCGGTCCGTTCCCGCTCGTCGAAGAAGGGCGCCTCCCGCCAGGCGGACACCGCGAAGAGCCGCCGGCTGGACTCACCCGCGCCCAGCGCCTCCCGGCTGTGCATGTCCACGCAGAAGGCGCAGCCGTTGAGCATGGACGCGCGCAGCTTCACCAGCTCCAGCACCCTGGGCTCGACGTTCGCCCGGGCGTACTTCTCCAGCCCCAGCACCGCGTGGTACGCCTCCGGCGCCACCTCGGCCATGTTGATCCGTGCCCGCATCGCCAACCTCCCTCGTCGCATCCGTACGCCGATACGACGGCGCGGGGGGCGCGCGGCGTGACGGTGGCGGGATGTGACCGTGGTCATCCCGGCACTCGGGCCGGCCGGCGGCGCGGGGCCGAGGACCCCCGTCAGGGGGTGACCGGTGCCGGCCGGGTGTCCGGCGCGGCGCCGTAGGCCGGCGGGGTGGGCTGCGCGAGGCCACCGATGGGGCGCGGCGCGGGCACCGGACGGCCGGGACCGGCGCTCGTGGCGCGGCCC
>NZ_JBAKHO010000099.1:0-8253 GCF_036902735.1 Micromonospora lacuserhaii
GGCCAACGCGCAGCTCTCCGCCGAGCAGGTGGACGCGGTGGAGGCGCACGGCACCGGCACCACGCTGGGTGACCCGATCGAGGCGCAGGCGCTGATCGCCACGTACGGGCAGGACCGGCCGGCGGACCGGCCGCTCTGGTTGGGGTCGATCAAGTCGAACATGGGTCACGCGCAGGCCGCGGCGGGTGTGGCCGGTGTGATCAAGATGGTGCAGGCGATGCGGCACGGCGTGCTGCCGCCGACGTTGCACGTGGATGAGCCGTCGCGGCAGGTGGACTGGTCGGCGGGCGCGGTGGAGCTGTTGACCGAGGCGCGGGAGTGGCCGGAGACCGGCCGGCCGCGCCGGGCGGGGGTGTCGTCGTTCGGGATCAGTGGCACCAACGCCCACGTCATCCTGGAACAGGCCCCCGAGGCGGAGGTGCCGGCCCCGCCGGTCGCGGGGGCGCCGGTGGTGCCGTGGCCACTCTCCGGGAAGACGCCGCAGGCGGTGACGGACCAGGCGGTACGGCTGCGGGCGTACCTGCTCGCGCATCCGGAGCTCCGGCCGGTCGACGTGGCCACGGCGCTCGCCGGCCGGTCGGCGTTCGCGCACCGGGCGGTGGCGGTGGGGGCGGACCGGGACGCCCTACTGGACTCCCTGGCCGACCTGACCGTCACCCGCGCCGGTGCCGGCGCGACCGCTGCCGTCTTCAGCGGTCAGGGCGCGCAGCGCCTCGGCATGGGTCGTGCACTGTACGAGACCTATCCGGTGTTCGCGGCGGCGTTCGACGCGGTGCTGGCGGGCTTCGGGCTCGCGGGGGACGACCGCGACCCGGCCCTGGCCGGCGTGCCCGACCCGGGCCTGCGAAACGTGCTCTGGGGTGACGACGCCGAGGCGCTGAACGCGACGGGGAATGCGCAGCCGGCGTTGTTCGCGTTCGAGGTGGCGCTCTATCGGCTCCTGGAGTCGTGGGGAGTGCGCCCAGATTTCGTGGCTGGTCACTCGATCGGTGAACTGGCCGCCGCGCATGTGGCGGGGGTGTTCTCCCTGGCGGACGCGTGCCGGCTGGTCACCGCCCGGGGCGCGCTGATGCAGGCGTTGCCCGCCGGTGGCGTCATGGTCGCCGTGCAGGCGACCGAGGACGAGGTGCGGGCGCTGCTGGTCGACGGCGTGGACGTCGCGGCGGTCAACGGCCCGACGTCGGTGGTGGTCTCCGGCGTCGAGGCGGCCGTGGAGGCGGTCGTCGCGGGGTTGGGGGAGCGCAAGTCGACCCGGTTGGCGGTGTCGCACGCGTTCCACTCGCCGTTGATGGAGCCGATGCTCGAAGGCTTCCGCGAGGTGGCCGGGTCGCTGACCTATGCGGCGCCGTCGATCCCGGTGGTGTCCACGTTGACCGGTCGGCTCGCGGAGGCGGGCGAGTTGGCCGATCCGGAGTACTGGGTGCGGCACGTTCGGCACGCCGTCCGCTTCGCCGACGCGGTCACCACCCTCGAAGCCGCCGGGGTGACCCGGTTCGTCGAGGTCGGCCCGGACGCCGTACTCACTGGCCTGGCCGCGCAGACGGTCACCGGCGAGCAGACCGTCACGATTCCCACCCAGCGTCGCGACCGGGACGAGGCGGTCACCCTGGCCGCCGGCGTGGGTCGGCTCTGGGCCACCGGCGCGTCCGTCGACCTGACCGCGTGGTGCCCGACCGGATCGCGGGTCGACCTGCCCACCTACGCCTTCCAACGGCAGCGCTACTGGCTCGGCACCCGGGAGTACCTCACCGACTCCTGGTTCGCCGACGACCTCGGCGACCTGAACTCCGCCGGCCTGGTGACCGCCGAGCACCCCCTCCTCGGCGCGGTCGTCACCCTGCCCGACTCCGACGGGGTGCTGCTCACCGGCCGGCTGTCGCTGGACGCCCAGCCGTGGCTGGCCGACCACGCCGTGCACGGCACGGTCCTGCTGCCCGGGACCGGGCTGGTCGAACTCGCCCTGCGGGCCGGCGACGAGGTCGGCTGCGACACCGTCGAGGAACTCACCCTCCAGGCCCCGCTGACCCTGCCCGAGGAGGGCGGCCTCGCGATCCAGGTGGTCGTCGGCGCGGCCGACGACACCGGCGGCCGGTCCGTCGCGATCTGGTCCCGCAGCGACCAGCCGGACGCCGGGTGGACCCTGCACGCCGAGGGACTGCTCATCGCCGCGCCGGCCGCCCCGGCCGACGACCTCGCCGAGTGGCCGCCGCGCGGCGCGACCCCGGTGCCGGTCGCCGAGGCGTACGAGTACCTGGCCGGCGAGGGGTACGGCTACGGGCCCACCTTCCAGGGCCTGCGGGCGGCGTGGCGGCGGGGCGACGAGGTGTTCGCCGAGGTCGCCCTGCCGGACCAGGCGGTGCAGGACGCCGGCCGGTTCGGGCTGCACCCCGCCCTGCTCGACGCGGCCATGCACGTCTCCCTCGTCGACGACGGCGGCCAGCGCGAGGGGGAGACCGTCCTGCCGTTCGTGTGGAGCGGTGTCACCCTGCACGCCGCCGGCGCGGCGCAGCTGCGGGTCCGGATGGCGCCGACCGGCCCGCAGAGCGTCGCGCTCCTGGTCGCCGACGGCGCCGGTAGCCCGGTGCTGTCGGTGCGGTCGCTCACCTCCCGCCCCGTCTCGGCCGGCCAGCTGGCCGCGCCCGGCGCGGCGCGGCACGAGTCGCTCTTCACCGTGCAGTGGTCGCCGCTCACCACCACCCCCGCCGCGCCGATCGGCACGGCCCGCTGGGCGGAGCTGACCGAGGGCGCCGAGGTGCCGCCGGTGGTCGTCCTCGACCTGCCCGCCACCACCGAGCCGGTGCCGACCGCGACGCGGCGGGTCCTCGACGACGTCCTCGCCACGGTACGGACGTTCCTGGCCGATCCCCGCTTCGCCGCCTCCCGGCTCCTCGTCGTCACCCACCATGCGGTCGGCATCGCCGACGAGCCGGTCGACCTGTCGACGGCGCCCGTCTGGGGCCTGATCCGGGCGGCCCAGGCCGAGCAGCCCGGACGCTTCGTCCTCGCCGACGTGGACGCCACCCCCGACGCGGTGACCCTCGCGGCCGCCGCCGGCGAGGCGGAGCTGGCGGTCCGCGACGGCGCGGTGCTCGTCCCGCGCCTCGTCCCGCTGCCGGTCGCCGCCGCCGAGCCGACCGCGCCGTCCTGGGAGGCCGGCGGCACGGTCCTGGTCACCGGGGGCACCGGCGGCCTCGGCGCGGTGCTGGCCCGGCACCTGGTCACCGCGCACGGCGTCCGCCGCCTCGTGCTCGCCGGCCGCCGCGGCCCGGACGCCCCCGGCGCCGCGGAGCTGCGCGCCGACCTGCTCGCCGCGGGCGCCGAGGACGTCACGCTCGCCGCGTGCGACCTCGGCGACCCCGCCGAGGTACGCGCCCTCGTGGCGGCGGTGCCGGCGCGGTGGCCGCTGACCGGCGTGCTGCACGCCGCCGGGATCGCCGACAACGGGCTGGTGGAGACGCTGACCCCGGAACGCGTCTCGGCCGTCCTGGCGGCCAAGGCCGACGCCGCGTGGTGGCTGCACGAGGCGACCCGGGAACTCCCGCTGACCGCCTTCGCGGCGCTCTCCTCGGCCGGCGGGCTCGTCCTCGCCGCCGGCCAGGGCGGGTACGCCGCCGCGAACGTCTTCCTCGACGCCCTGATGCGCGAGCGGCGTCGACAGGGCCGGCCGGCCACCGCCATCGCGTACGGGCTGTGGCACGGCGCCGGTATGGGCCGGCACCTCGGTGACGTGGACCTGGCCCGGATGAGCCGGCAGGGCCTGCCCCCGCTCACCGTCGACGAGGGCGTACGCCTCTTCGACGCCGGTCTCACCGCCGGGCACGCGGTGGTGGCAGCCCTGCGGGTCGAGCCGGCCGCCCTGCGTACCCGGGAGGACCTGCCGCCCCTGCTGCGTGGCCTGGTCCCGACCGGACCACGGCGGACCCGGGCGGTCGCCGGCGGCGGCGCGGTGCTGCTCCGCCGGCTCGCCGGCCAGCCCACCGCGCAGCGCGACCGGATCGTCCTCGACCTGGTCCGCGACCAGGTCGCCGGCGTGCTCGGGCACGCCTCGCCGGACGCCGTCGAGCCCGACCGGGCGTTCCAGGAACTCGGCTTCGACTCGCTCACCGCGGTGGAGCTGCGCAACAACCTGAACACCGCCACCGGGCTCCGGCTGCCCGCGACGCTGGTGTTCGACCACCCGACCGCGCAGGCCGTCGCCGCGCACATCCTCGACCTGCTCGACGGCGCGGACGTCGTCCCGGTCGCCCGGGCCGCCGCCATGGACGACGACCCCATCGCGATCGTCGGCATGGCCTGCCGGTATCCGGGCGACGTCCGCAACCCCGACGACCTGTGGCGGCTGGTCGCCGACGGCACCGACGCGGTGACCGGGTTCCCCACCGACCGGGGCTGGGACATCACGCGGCTCTACGACCCCGAGCCCGGCAAGGAGGGCCGGACCTACACCCGCTCCGGCGGCTTCCTCTACGACGCCGCCGACTTCGACCCGGCGTTCTTCGGCATCAGCCCCAACGAGGCGCTCCGGATGGACCCGCAGCAGCGGCTGCTGCTGGAGTCGGCGTGGGAGGCGTTCGAGCGGGCCGGCATCGACCCGGGCACCCTGCGCGGCTCGGCCACCGGCGTCTTCGCCGGCGTGATGTACCACGACTACGCCCTCGGCAACGAGGCCGCCACCACCAGCGGCGGCAGCCTGATCTCCGGGCGTATCGCGTACACCCTCGGGCTGGAGGGGCCCGCCCTGACCGTCGACACCGCCTGCTCGTCCTCGCTGGTGGCCATGCACCTCGCCGCGCAGGCGCTGCGCTCCGGTGAGTGCTCCCTGGCGCTGGCCGGCGGTGTCGCCGTGATGTCCCGCCCGGACATGTTCCTCGACTTCAGCCGGCAGCGCGGCCTGGCGCCGGACGGCCGGTGCAAGTCCTTCGCCGCCGCGGCCGACGGCGCCGGCTGGTCCGAGGGGACCGGCATGCTGCTGCTCGAACGGCTCTCCGACGCCCGCCGCAACGGCCACCGGGTGCTCGCCCTGGTCCGCGGCTCGGCGGTCAACTCCGACGGCGCCTCGAACGGCATCACCGCCCCGAACGGCCCGTCCCAGCAGCGGGTGATTCGGCAGGCCCTGGCCAACGCGGGTCTCGTGCCGTCCGATGTGGACACCGTAGAAGCGCACGGCACCGGCACCACCCTCGGTGACCCGATCGAGGCGCAGGCGCTGTTGGCGACGTACGGGCAGGACCGGCTGGCGGACCGGCCGCTCTGGTTGGGGTCGATCAAGTCGAACATGGGTCACGCGCAGGCCGCGGCGGGTGTGGCCGGTGTGATCAAGATGGTGCAGGCGATGCGGCACGGCGTGCTGCCGCCGACGTTGCACGTGGATGAGCCGTCGCGGCAGGTGGACTGGTCGGCGGGCGCGGTGGAGCTGTTGACCGAGGCGCGGGAGTGGCCGGAGACCGGCCGGCCGCGCCGGGCGGGGGTGTCGTCGTTCGGGATCAGCGGCACCAACGTGCACGTCATCCTGGAACAGGCCACCGACTCGCCGGCCGGTGACCGGTCCGCGCCGCCGGCGCCGGTGCTGCCGTGGGTGTTGTCGGCGAAGACGCCGGCGGCGCTGGCCGAGCAGGCCGGCAACCTGCGGGCGCACCTGGACGCCCACCCGGAGCTGGACGCGCGGGACGTGGCGTACTCGCTGGCGGTGGGCCGCGCCGCCTTCCCGCACCGGGCGGTGGCGGTGGGCGTCGACCGGGAGGCGCTGCTCGCCTCCCTGACCGACCTCGCCCCGACCCGGACGGGCACCGGCGCGACCGCCGCGCTCTTCACCGGTCAGGGTGCGCAGCGCCTGGGCATGGGCCGAGAGTTGTACGACGCGTACCCGGTGTTCGCGGCGGCGTTCGACGCGGTGCTGGCGGGCTTCGGGCTCGCGGGTGACGACCGCGACCCGGACCTGGCGGGCGGGCCCGACGCGGGCCTGCGCGACGTGCTGTGGGGTGACGACGCGGACGCACTGCACGCGACGGGGAACGCCCAGCCGGCGTTGTTCGCGTTCGAGGTGGCGCTGTTCCGGCTGCTCGAATCCTGGGGGATCCGGCCCGACTTCGTGGCGGGTCATTCGATCGGTGAGCTGGCGGCGGCGCACGTGGCGGGGGTGTTCTCCCTGGACGACGCGTGCAAGCTGGTCACCGCGCGGGGCAGTCTGATGCAGGCCCTGCCGGCCGGCGGGGTCATGGTGGCCGTGCAGGCGACCGAGGCGGAGGTCCGCCCGCTGCTCATCGACGGCGTCGACATCGCGGCGGTCAACGGCCGGACGTCGGTGGTGGTCTCCGGTGTGGAGGCGGCCGTCGAGGCGGTCGTCGCGGGGTTGGGTGAGCGGAAGACGACCCGGCTGCGGGTGTCGCACGCGTTCCACTCGCCGTTGATGGAGCCGATGCTCGACGGCTTCCGCGAGGTCGCCGGGTCGCTGGCCTACGCGGCGCCGTCGATCCCGGTGGTGTCGACGTTGACCGGGCGGCTCGCCGAGGCCGACGAGCTGACCGACCCCGACTACTGGGTGCGGCACGTCCGGCACGCGGTCCGCTTCGCCGACGCGGTGACCACTTTGGAGGCCGCCGGGGTGACCCGGTTCGTCGAGGTGGGTCCGGACGCCGTGCTCGCCGGCCTCGCCGTGCAGGCGGTGACGGGCGAGCAGGTCACGATCGCCACCCAGCGCCGCGACCGGGACGAGGCGGCCACCCTGGCCGCCGCCGCCGGTCGACTCTGGGCCACCGGCGTGCCGGTCGACCTGGCTGCCTGGTGCCCGAGCGGGCGGCGGGTCGAGCTGCCCACCTATCCGTTCCAGCGCGAACGGTTCTGGGTGCACTCCGCGGCCTCCGTGGCCAGTGCGTCGGCGCTCGGCCTGGAAGCGAGTGAGCACCCGTTGCTGACCGCGGTGGTGCCGCTGCCGGACTCCGACGGGGTGCTGCTCACCGGCCGGCTGTCGCTGGACGCCCAGCCGTGGCTGGCCGACCACGCCGTGCACGGCACGGTCCTGCTGCCCGGGACCGGGCTGGTCGAACTCGCCCTGCGGGCCGGCGACGAGGTCGGCTGCGACACCGTCGAGGAACTCACCCTCCAGGCCCCGCTGATCCTCCCCGGGTCCGGCGGCGTCGCCGTCCAGGTCGTCGTCGGCGCCGCCGACGACACCGGCGGCCGTACCGTGGCGATCTGGTCCCGGGGCGACCAGCCGGACGCGGCGTCCACCCTGCACGCCGAGGGCCTGCTGATCGCCGCCCCCGCCGGCCCGACCGACGACCTCGGCCAGTGGCCGCCGGCCGGCGCCACCGCCGTCGACATCGCCGACGCCTACCCGTACCTCGCCGACGGCGGGTACGGCTACGGACCCGCCTTCCAGGGGCTGCGGGCCGCCTGGCGGCGCGGCGACGAACTCTTCGCCGAGGTGTCGCTCCCCGAGCAGCCGGCGCAGGACGCCGGCCGGTTCGGGCTGCACCCCGCCCTGCTCGACGCCGCCATGCACGTCTCCCTCGTCGACGCCGGTGAGCGGTCCGAGGAGGGGACCGTGCTGCCGTTCGCCTGGGGCGGCGTCACCCTGCACGCCGCCGGCGCGGCGCAGCTCCGCGTCCGGATGGCACCCGACGGCCCGCAGCGCACCTCCCTCGTCGTGGCGGACCCCACCGGCAGCCCCGTGCTGACCGTACGGTCGCTCACCTCCCGGCCGGTCTCCGCCGGCCAGCTGACGGCGACGAAGCAGGACTCGCTGTTCCGGGTCGACTGGACGCCGGTGACGCTGGCGACGACCGGCCGCCCCGATGACGCGACGGTGCACACCGTCGAACCGGGAAGCGATGTCGCTGCCGTCCACCGGATCACCGGCGAGGCCCTGCTCGCACTCCAGTCCTGGCTCGCCCGTGACGAGGAGACCGCACCGCGGCTGCTGGTGCTCACCCGGGGCGCGATCGCGCTGCCCGGGGAGGACGTGACCGACCTGGCCGGCGCCGCCGTCTGGGGCCTGGTCCGCTCGGCCCAGCTCGAACACCCGGGCCGGATCGTCCTCGCCGACGTGGACACCGACGCCCCGGACACCGCCGCCCTGCTCGCCGCCGACGAACCGCAGCTCGCCATCCGCGGCGACGCCGCGTACGTGCCCCGGCTGGCCCGCGCCGCGACGACGGACGCCGACGGCGCCGCGCCGTTCGACTCCGACAGCACCGTCCTGGTGACGGGTGCGGGTGGGATGTTGGGCCGCCTGGTGTCGCGGCATCTGGTGCA
>NZ_JBAKHO010000100.1:0-8140 GCF_036902735.1 Micromonospora lacuserhaii
CGCGCCCGCCGCGCGCAGCCGGTCGGGGAAGCCGGCCCGCAGGTGCCGCAGCCCCGCGTGCGCGGCCCGGGCGAGCAGCCCCAACCCCTCGCGCAGGGCGGCGTCCACCGCGTCCGGCGCCGCGGCCTCCGTGCTGGCCAACGGGCCGTCGCCGGTGCCGTCCGCGAGATCGGGTACGACCACCGTCTGGCCCGCCACCACCGCGAGCGGCTCGACCACCAGGCCGCCGGCGCCCCGCCGGACCGCCCCGCTGACGTAGCGCGGGGTGCCGTACGCGCCGGTCAGGGCGGCGGCGAGGCAATCCAGCGCGCCCGGGCAGATCGACCGGTGCACCGCCGACACGGTCGCGGTGGCGCCGGAGGGGTCGGCGACCACCGCGTCGAGTCGCTGCTCGCCCGCGGCGTAGCCGACGGCCCGTACCTCGGCGATCTCCACCACCCGCACCGACTCGGCGGCGACCCGCGGGCGCAGCAGCCGGGGCGGCAGCTCCGCGAGGGCGGTGTCCAGCGCGGAGAGGTCCCGGACCAGCAGACCCGGGGGCAGCTCGCCCCACGAGCCGGCACCCGGTGAGACGGTGGTGCGGGCGATCCGCCCGGCCGCGAAGCGGATCCGCCGGGACGCGCTGCGCACCGCCGACTCGGTGACCACGTTGCCGGCAGCCAGGCCGCCGACGGTGGCGCCGGCGACGCGCCGGTCGGCGAGGTCGTGCCCGGTGACCCGCTCCTGGTCGGCGCGCTGCCAGTCCCGGCGCAGCACCAGCACGCCGGCCCCGGACGGCTGG
Organism: Micromonospora lacuserhaii; assembly: GCF_036902735.1. Taxonomy (NCBI): domain Bacteria; kingdom Bacillati; phylum Actinomycetota; class Actinomycetes; order Micromonosporales; family Micromonosporaceae; genus Micromonospora; species Micromonospora lacuserhaii. The sequence goes on from NZ_JBAKHO010000100.1 coordinate 782, forward strand.
GCGAGGAAGACCTCGACGCTCAGCTCGTCGGCCGACTCGCGGACCCGGGCGCCGATCCCGGTCAGCCGCAGCCGGCGCAGCGGCGTCTCGGCCGGCTCGTCGGTGCCGAGCACCCGCTCGGCCGGGCTGGCGCCCCGGTTCGCCACCGCCCGACGGCGGGCGGGCAGCTCGGCCAGCACCTCCGCCAGGTCGGCGGGACGGTAGCGGGCACCGCGCGCGGCGTACGCGTCGAGCTGGGCGGCCAGCTCGTCGAGGGCGAGCAACGGCCAGCGCAGGCCGGCGGCGTCCAGGTCGCGGCGGGCCGCGGCGAGCGGGGCCGCCGCCCCGGCGCCGATGTGCACCGCCCCGGCCAGCAGCACCTCACCGGCCACCCCCACCGCCCGGTCCAGCGCGGCGAGATCCACCTCCGGCCCGCCGCCGCCGACCCGCACCTGCGCCTCGCGCAGCCCGGGCCGCTCCCGGTCGGCCACCCGGTACGCCCAGACCGCGAGTGCGACGGCCTCCGCGCCGCCGTCGGCCGCGTCGGCATGGGCGAATGCGACCTGGTGCGGGACGAGGAAGCGGACCGTGCCGGTGGGCAGCTCCACCTGCGGCACCGGATCCTCGACGGTGGGCCGGCGGACCAGCGCGACGTATCCCCGCCGGTGCCGACGGCGGGCGGCGGCCAGCGCGGCGGCGCCGACCACCTCGGTCAGCGCCTCGTCGGTCACCTCGCCCGGCGACCACGACCCGGCCCGGGTCGGCGCCCCGTCGGCCACCACAACGCCGCCCGGGCCCGTCCCAGCGGTCGCGGCGGGCCGCCGCGGCGCGGCGATCGCGACGGCCGGTTCCGGCCCCACGGTTGCGGCGCCGGCGTCCGGTTCCGGCCCGACGGTTGCGGCGTCGGCACCCGGTTCCGGCTCGACGGTTGCGGCGCCGGCGTCCGACCCGTCCGGTGCCGACGCTCCGGCGGCAGCCTGCCGCTGGTAGGCGAGGACGAGGACCAGCAGGTGCCGGCAGATCCCCGCCGCCCCGCACGAGCAGCTGCCCGCGCCCAGACCGCCCGCGGCGGGCAGGCTGCTGCCCACCCCGTCGGGATGGGCGGCGTGCACCGTTCCGTCGCCGTCGGTCCGCAGCTGCGGCAGCTCCCCCGCGTCCACCGCCTTCGCGGCCCGTTTCACCAGCCCCCGGTTGCTGAGGGTGGCGAGCACCTCCGGGGTGAGCGCCAACAGGTCGGCCCGGGCGCTCACCCGCCCACCCGTTCGGCGACGAAGGCCGCCAGCTCGCCCGGCGTCATCGCGCCGACGCCGGCCCCGACGTCCGCGAGCCGCTGGGCCATGCCCCGGTCGTACGCCGGATTGGCCTCCTCGTCCAGCGCGGCCAGGCCCAGCACGTGGGTGCCCTGCTCGACCAGCTGCCGGACCGCCCGGACCAGCTGCGCCTCGCTGCCGCCCTCGTAGAAGTCGGTGATCAGCGCGACGATGGCCCGCCGCGGGTTCTCGATGAGCTGCGCGCCGTACGTCACCGCGCGGGCGATGTCCGTGCCGCCGCCGAGCTGCACCTTCATCAGCAGCTCCACCGGATCGTCCACGTCGGCGGTGAGGTCGACCACCGCGGTGTCGAAGGCGACCAGGTGGGTGCGGACCCCGGGCAGCCCCCACAGGCAGGCGGCGGTGACCGCGGCGTGGATCACCGACCCGGTCATCGACCCCGACTGGTCCACCAGCAGGATCACCTGCCACCGGTCCACGTGCCGGCGGGTACGGGAGAAGAAGTGCGGGGTACGCACGTGCAGCCGCCGCTCGTCCGGCCGCCAGTGCGCCAGGTTCGCCCGGATGGTGCGCCGCACGTCGAAGTTCCGCGCCTGCCGGAACCGGCTGGGCCGACGGGCCCGGGCCCCCGAGAAGGAGTGCCGCACCTCGGTGGCCATCCGTTCCACGAGCTGCCGGACCACGGCCTCCACGATCCGCCGGGCGAGCCGCAGCACCTCCGGGTTCATCAGGTGCTTGGTCCGCAGCACCGCGCGCAGCAGGGTGGGGCTGGGCTCGACCCGGGCCAGCACCTGCGGGTCGGTGACCACGTCGTGGATGCCGTACCGCTCGACGGCGTCGCGTTCCAGCCGCTCCACGGTCTCCCGGGGAAAGAGCCGGGTGATCTCGTCGAGCCAGTCCACCGTGGTCAGCAGCGACGGGCCACTGCCGGCCCGGCGGACGTCCCGCTGGTCCAGCTCCTCGTCCCGGCCGTAGAGCCAGTCCAGCGCGGCGTCCCGGCCGGCGGCGTCGGCGCCGAGGGAGCCGAGGCTCGACCGGGCGGGCTCGCCGAGCACCAGCCGCCAGCGTTCCACCGCGGGGTCGGTCATCGCGGAACTCCTTGCGGGTCGGGCCGGTCGGGGAGCAGCCCCTCCCGGGCGAGCAGGGCGTCGACGCGGGCGTCCAGCGACCGGGCGCGGGCGACCACGAGCGGGTCGGCGTCGAGGCGGAGCAGTGCGCGGGCCGGTGCGGTGTCGCCCCGCAGGTCCAGCACGTGCCGGGCGACCGTCTCCCGCTCCCGGGGCGGGAACCAGCCGAACGCCTGCCGCAGCGCGGGCAGCGCCACCAGGAAGTCGTGCGGCGACATGGCCCCGAGCAGGCCGTCGAGCACCGCCAACAGGGCCCGGTCGCCGTCGACGACCTCCTCCCGGGCCAGCGCGAAGAGGCCGGCCAGCCAGTCGCCGAGCACGGTCGGGGCGGCGACCGCCCGGACCGCCGTGGCCGGGTCGCCGCCGGCCCCCAGCGACCAGCGCAGCCCCAGCGCGGCACCGCGCAGGTCGGGCGGGGCGGCCGGGTCCGCCGCGATCCGGCCGGTCACGGCCAACGCCGGCGCGCGGTCGAGACCGAGCGCCGGGCCGGCGTACCGGAGCGCGTCGCGGACCGCGACCAGCGCCGCCAGCCGGCCCGGGTCGGCGGGGGCGGTGGCGGCGTGAACGCCCTCGGCCAGCCAGAGCGCGCGATCCACGGCGGCGGTGATGACCGCCCCGAGCGGCGCCGCCCCGGCGCTGCCGAGCAGCCGGTCGTGCCGCCAGAGGCCGAGCGCCACGGCCAGCGCCCGGCCCAGCGCGGGCAGCGCGGTGACGGTGCCGACCGCCCCGGCGAGGGCGGCGAGCGCCCGCGCGGAGTGCCCGCGCAGCCCGCAGAGCGCGGTGTCGAAGAGCAGGGTGGCGAGGCCGTCGACGTCCCCGCCGATCCGGATGATCCGCTCCTCGACCAGCGCGGTGGCCGCGTCGAGGACCGTCGGGCCGTACCCGCCGGCCTCGATGATCTCGGCCAGCCGGTCCGGCGCGGGTCGGGCGACCCAGCGCTCGGTGAGCACCGCGTCGGCACCCACCCGCGGGCCGCGCTCGCGCAGGTGACCGGGCACACCGAGCAACCGGAGCCGGTGCAGCAGCCGGCTGCGCTCCAGGTCCGCCGGGTCGGTGAGGTCGAGGTCCAGGTCGGCCGCCGGGTCGACGCCGTGCCGGCGCAGCTCCGCCTCGACGTCGCCCACGAGCGGCGGCAGCGGGGTGTCCGGGTGCAGCCGGCCGGTCCGCTCCCCGCTCAGCGCGGCCACCATCTCCACCACCGCCGGGTGGGTGCCGGCGGCGAGCCGGCCCCGGGCCGTCCACGGCAAGGGCTGGTCGAGGGCGTCGGTGACCAGGGCGGAGACCAGCCCGTCGAGGACGTCCACCCGGCCCGGATGGGCGTGCCCGCGCAGCCGGGCCAGGCCGCCGGCCATGGTGCGCGCCGCGATCAGGTCGGCGGTGGAGACCTGCTGCCGGCGGGCGCGCAGCCGGGTGGTCACGGTCTCCAGCAGGCCGTCCGCGGCACGCTCCGGGCCGTCCTCCCAGAGCCGCTGGTAGTAGCCGGGCGAGGGCATCCCGGACTGGTAGCCGTCGAAGGCGTCCAGCCGCTTGAACGAGTACGGCACCAGGTAGCTGCCGGCCACCGCGTCCCCCACCGGCGCCGGCACCTCGGGCCAGCCGGGGGCGGCGTCGACGGGGTCAGCGTCGAGCAGTCGGACCAGCGCGGGCCGGTGGAAGCCCCCGGTGACCACCAGGACCGGACTGCCGGCGGCCCGGGCGCGGGCGGCCCGCACCCAGCCGGCCATGTACGCCTCCCGCGCCGTGTCGTCCTCCCCGGCCTCCGACTCCCCGCGCAGCAGGTCGAAGTAGGCCGCCAGCCGCTCGGCGAGCCCGTCGTCCGGGCCGATCTCGAACAGGTGGTCCCAGAGGGCGTCCACGTTGTCCACCGACAGGGCGGCGCAGAGCCGGGCCACCGCCTCGGCGTAGCGCTGGTCGGCGTCGGCGTACCGGTTGCTGCGCCGGGCGAACGCCGGGTGCCAGGCGGGCAGGTCGATGAAGCGGACCTCCGCACCGGCGGCCCGCCCCTCGGTCAGCGCCACCCACTCCGGGGAGTACCCGCAGAACGGGCTCCACGAGGCGTGCCGCCGCCCGGCGTCCCGGTACGCGGTGAACACCGCGATCGGCAGCTCGTGTCCGAGCAGCAGCTCGTCCAGTCGGTCGTTGAGGTCGACCGGCCCCTCCACCAGGACGTACGCCGGGCGCAGCGCCGCGATGGTGGCCGCCACCAGCCGGGCGCAGGCCGGGCTGTGGTGACGCACCCCGAGGAACGTGACGCCGACCGGGTCGGTGGTGGCCATCAGCCGGGCAGCAGGTGCCGGGCGTCGTGCAACGCCTGCCACTGGCCGCCCGGGCGGCGGGGCACCTGCTGTTCCAGGTAGCGGCGCAGCCGGGCGAGGTCCTCCGGGTCGTCCTTGGCGGCCGTTCCGGCCAGGCAGGCGACCAGGTCGGCGGCGTCGCCGGCCTCGCCGCGCAGGAACCAGCCGCGCAACCCGACCGCGTGCGCGACGGAGACGGCCTCGGCGGTGCTCATCACCGCCGACAGCCGCTCCATCGCATCGCCCCGCTCGGTCAACCCGGTACGCAGCTCGCGGAACGTGGTGACCAGCACCTCCAGTACGTCCCGCCGGGGCGGCACGGTCACCCCGGAGCGCCGCAGCAGCGCGCCGGCCTCCGCCTCGACCAGCCCCAGCTCGGTGGCGAGGTCCGGGATCGGGAAGACCGTCTCGAAGTTGAACCGGCGCTTCAGCGCGGCGCTCATCTCGTTGACGCCCCGGTCCCGGGTGTTCGCGGTGGCGATCACGTTGAACCCCTCCCGGGCGAAGACCATCGCGTCGGCGCCCGGCAGCTCCGGCACCGCGAGCACCCGGTCCGAGAGCGGGGAGAGCAGGCAGTCCTGCACCTCCAGCGGGCAGCGGGTGATCTCCTCGAAGCGGACCACCCTCCCCTGGGCCATGCCGCGCAGCAGCGGCGCCGGCACCAGCGCCCGGGGCGACGGGCCGTCCGCCACCAGCAGGGCGTAGTTCCACGAGTAGCGGATCTGGTCCTCGGTGGTGGCCGCGCCGCCCTGGATGGTCAGCGTCGAGTCGCCGCTGACCGCGGCGGCGAGCAGCTCGGACAGCAGGGACTTGGCGGTGCCGGGCTCGCCGACCAGCATCAGTCCCCGGCTGGTGGCCAGCGCCACCAGCGCCCGGTCGATCAGCGACGGGTCACCGACGAACTTCCGGGCGATGCCGGCGGCCGGGTCGCCGAGGATGAACCGGCGGGCGGCGCGCAGGCTCAGCGCCCAGCCCGGCGGGCGCGGGTCGCCGTCATCGGCGGCCAGCTTGGCCAGCTCGTCGCTGTAGCGAACCTCGGCCGGGGGCCGCTGGGCCCGCTCGGCGGTCGGGTCGACGGCGGTCACCGGGTCACCTCCGCGAGGTCGCGCAGCACCTCGGACGCGGTGACCTCGTCGAGTTCACCGAAGCGCACCCGGCCGCCGCGCGCGTGCCACTGCCCCTCGGGACGGTCGTTCACCCAGATCTCCTCGATCTTCTGCTCCGGGAACATGTCGACCACGCCGACGGTGATGCCCGGATTGATGTTGATCACGATCGCCCGGTCGCCGGGCAGCTTGCGCTCCAACCACGGCTGGGTGCCGTTGTCCTGGGCGTCGGCGCGGCGCCAACCGCGGCGTTCCAGCCCGAGCAGCCGGCCCGTCGGCACCTCGACGCCGGCGTACCGGCTGAGCAGCCGCTCGTCGCGTTCCGCGTCGGCGAGCCGGTGCACCTCGCGGCCGAGCTGGGCGAAGGGCTGGAGGATCTCGTAGTCGGCGAAGAGCTCCGCCCAGCTGGGCAGCGCGTCGCCGAGGTGCAGCGGGTGCGCGATGCCGACCGTCGCGTCGTCCGGCAGGGCGTACGCCTCGTCCTCGACGTCGGCCAGGCTGCGGTCCTCGGCCACCCGGAACGCGGTGCCGACCGCCCCAGCCTCGTCGACGGTGACCCAGACCAGCCGCCGGACGATGTGCCAGAGCAGCGGGTGCGCCAGCAGGTACCGGCGGAAGTCGGCGGCGGACCAGCGGCGCTGGGCCACCATCGCGGCCTCGAACCGGCGGATCTGGTCGGCGGCGAGGGTCCGGACGTCCTTCTTCAACCCGGTGAAGCGCTGGTACGCCTCCGGCGCGAGCGCCTGGTCGTCCCGGGCACCCGGTTTCGGCAGCTCCTTGCGCCGGGCCCCCGCCCCGTCCACCACGTACGGCTTGAGCTGCTCGTCGAAGCCGACGGTGAACCGGCGCGGGCCGTAGTCGAGGACCAGGCTGCCGTCGGCGTCCAGCCCGAGGTCGGGCACGAGGCGGTCGCCGAGCTGCTCGGCGTTGAGGCCCAGGTCGGCGGCGACCTCGGCGACCTTCTGCGCGGCCCGCTCGCGCAGCCCACGGAACTTCACCTTCTGGGAGATGCCCCAGAGGTGCATCAGCGCCACGTCGGTGCCGATGGCGGCGAGCACGTCCAGCCCGGTGACCGCCCGGGCGTGCCCGCCGTCGCCGGGCCAGGCCCGGATCACCGGGGCGAGCCGGCGGGCGGTGTCGTCGTCGCCGATCCAGCCCAGCGCGGCGAGCACCCAGCTCTCCTTCGCCGGCGCGCCGGCGGACTGCCAGCGTTCGAAGAGCGCCCAGCCGAACTCGGCCAGCGACGCCGGGTCGCAGGCCTCGCGGACCAGCGCCACGCCGGGGTAGACGTCGCCGGCCTTGGAGATGGCCAGCATGGTGCAGAGGTGCCGCAGCGCCTCGGCGGGCAGCGCGGCGGACCGGTCCCGCAGCAGCACCGGCGGCAGCACCACCGGGTCGAGCCACTGGGGCAGGGCCGGGATGCGGGCCGGCAGCTGCTCCAGCGGGTCCGCGTCGAGCAGCGCCAGGGTGCCCCGCACGGCGTCCTCGCCGTACCCCCGGGCGGCGTCGAGCACCGCGTTCCGGTCGGCCCCGGCGGCCGCCCGCAGCGCCCGCTCGGCCGCCCGCCGGCGCGGGCCCGCCG
>NZ_JBAKHO010000009.1:0-161933 GCF_036902735.1 Micromonospora lacuserhaii
CGCCGGGGCCGCCGTCGGGGGCGCGGCCCGCCGGGCGGCGCGGGCCCGCAGCGCCAGCGGCACCCACGCGAGTACGGCCACCGCGGCCAGCCCGGCCCAGACCCCGAGACCGGCCCGCCAGGAGCCGAAGGCGTGCGCCACCGGCACCGCGGAGGCGGCGGCCACCGTCGTGCCCACCGTGAGCGCCATCGTGTACGCCCCGGTGACCAGCCCGGTGCGCTGCGGGAAGTGCTGCTTGACCAGCATCGGCAGCATGATGTTGGCGACCGCGATGCCGGCCAGGGCGAGCGCGCTGGTGAGCACGAAGATCAGCGCGGAGTCGGTGACCACCCGGAGCACCTGACCCAGGGCGAGGGCGGACATCGCCACCACCAGTAGCCGGGGAGCCGGCCAGCGGCGGACCAGCCACGGGGTGAGCGCGCCGAGGCCGGCGAAGGCGATGGTGGGCAGCGTGGTGACGAACCCGGCCATCGCGCCGGAGAGGGCCAGTCCGGTGCGTACCTCGTCGAGCAGCGCACCGAGGCTGGTCACCGCGGCGCGCAGGTTGACCGCGACCAGCAGCATCCCGACCAGCACCAGCGCGCCGCCGGTGGCCGGGTGGACCGGCCGGGCCGGCACTGCGGCGGGCGCCGGCCCGGGCGTGACGTCGGCGGTGGGGGTCGCCTCGCCGGCCGCGCCGTCGGCGGTCCGGGGCGCGGTGGAGACGGGTGGCGGGGTCATGACCTCGAACCTACAATCATGGGATGAATTTCGGCAGCAGGTGTAACCGGTGACACCGTCGGTCGATTCCGTCGCCGTGCCGCCGCGCGGCCACCGGGTCAGCCAGACCATCGCGCAGCTGCGGGCCCGGATCCTCGGCGGCGAGTGGCCGGTGGGCGGGCGGATCCCCACCGAACCCCAGCTGGTCGCCGCGCTCGGGGTCGGGCGGAACACCGTCCGCGAGGCGGTCCGGGCGCTGGTGCACGCCGGGGTGCTGGAGTGCCGGCAGGGCTCCGGGACGTACGTGGTGTCCACCGACGAACTGGCGCCGGTGGTGGCCCGTCGGCTCACCGACGACCGGATGGCCGAGGTGGTCGAGGTGCGGCGCGCCTTCGAGGTGGAGGCGGCCCGACTGGCCGCGCTGCGGCGTACCCCCGATGACCTGGCGGCGCTCGACGGTGCGCTCGCCGCCCGCGAGGCCGCCTGGCGCTCCGGGCGGGTCGCCGAGTTCGTGGAGGCCGACGCGGCGCTGCACATCGCGGTGGTGGCCGCCGCCCACAACGGCATGCTCGCCGAGCTCTACGGCTCGGTCGGTGCGGCACTGCGCAGCACCGTCGCGCACGCCATGGGAGACGCGCTGGAGCCCGAGCGGTACGTCGACCACGGCCGGCTCGTCGAGGCGATCAGGGCCGGCGATCCGGCCCGTGCGGCGATCGAGGCCGGCGCTTTTCTGGAGCCGCCCCCCGGGGCATAGGTTGTGCCGGACCCCGAAAACCGGACAGCACGGGAGTGTGGATGCTCAAGGGCTTCAAAGACTTCATCATGCGCGGCAACGTCGTCGACCTGGCGGTCGGTGTCGTCATCGGCGCCGCGTTCACCGGCGTCGTCACCCAGCTCACCAAGTCGTTCCTAGAACCACTGGTCCGCGTGATGATCCTGTTGATCACCGGCAGCGACAAGGGGATCAGCGGCACCATCCCGACGTTCCGCGGCACTATCCCGTTCGACTGGGTGGCCTTCGTCAACGCGGTGATCACCTTCCTGCTCACCGCGGCGGCGCTGTACTTCCTGGTCGTCTACCCGATGAACCGGCTCGCCGAGCGCCGCAAGCGGGGCGAGGAGCCGCCGCCCTCGGCGCCCAGCGAGGAGGTCAAGCTGCTCACCGAGATCCGGGACGCGCTGCTGGCCGGCGGGCAGAGCATCCCCGGGCAGCACCGGGGCGCGCTGGACGACGTGCTGGGCCGTCGCACGGAGCCGCCGGCCCCGCGCTGAAACCGCCCATCGCACATCGGCCCCCGCGGGAATCCCGCGGGGGCCGGTCCGTGTCGTACACATGTTCGATAGAGTCCCGCCATGGAGCAGCGTAGGCACTGGTGGAACGGCAAATGGGGACGGCTCGCCCGGCGGGACGTCTTCCTCCGGGTGGACGGCGACCGCTGGCACGTGGAGCAGCGGGCCGGCGGCGCAGAGGGCGTCTCCCAGTTCTACGAGCACGGCAGCGCCGAGGAGGCCGAGGAGACCGTGCGCGCGCTGCTGGAGGGGTCGGACGCCTGGCGGGAGCTCTCCCCGCGCCCACCCAGCGCCTGGGGACCGACGGTTTAGCGGCGGGTGGGGCCGGGAACCGCTCGGAGATGAAGCAGCAGGGCACCGAGCAGCAGGCGGTCATCTCCCGGGTCACCACCGGCATGCGGGTGGTCGACACGGTCGGTGTCGAGGTCGGCACCGTGGACCTCGTCCAGCGGGGCGACCCGAACGCGGTGACCGTGCAGGCGCCGACCGCGGACCCGGGCAGCAGCCTGGACGAGCTGATCGAGTCGGCGGCGGTCGAGGAGCCCGACGTGCCGGCCGACCTGGCGGCCCGGCTGCGGCGCACCGGCTACCTGAAGGTCTCCACCGAGCTGGCCCGCACCGGCGCGGTCTACGTACTGGCCGACCAGATCGCCACGGTCACCGGCGACCAGGTACGCCTCGACGTCCCGGTCGGTGACCTCCCGCCGGAGGAGTGAGCCGCGAGGCGGATCCGGGACAGCCAGGCGCTGAGGGTCCAGACGGCCGGCGGAGACGCTACAAACTTGATGACGCGAACGAATCACGCCGCGCACACTCCCCCGGAGCGGCGGCAGCCGAACGCCACGGCGCGGCGGTGCGGCCGGCCCTCCCCGCGACCCGGAATCAGGCGACACCCGATCCCTTACCGCTCCCTACGGCCGTCAACACCACCAGCCAGGCGTCGGCGATTCGCCTACGTCATCAAGTTTGTAGCGTCCGCACCGCGGCGACGCCTCGCGACTCGCCCGGCTCCTCGGGCTCCGCGACCACAGCCGGCGCGGCCGGCACGGCCGCCTCGGCGCCGGTGGAGCCGCCGACCGGGTCCCGGGGCGGGCGGCGGCGGAAGAGCAGCAGCATCAGCCAGCCGGCGAGCAGGCCCCAGAACGCGCCCCCGATCCCCAACAGGCTCACCCCGGACGCGGTGACCACGAACGTCACCACCGCCGCCTCCCGGCTCTCCGGGTCGGCGACCGCCGCGGAGATCGCGGTGGCCAGCGCGCCGAGCAGCGCCAGCCCGGCCACCGCCTCGATCAGCACCGGCGGCGAGAGCAGCACCAGCGCGGTCGCCAACCCCGCGCCGAGCCCCAGCACCGCCATCCCCACCCCGGCGGTGACCGAGGCGATCCAACGGCGGTCCGGGTCCGGGTGGGCGTCCGGACCGGCGGCCAGCGCGGCGGTGATCGCGGCGAGGTTGACCGCGTGCCCGCCGACCGGCGCGCCCAGCGTGGTGGCCAGCCCGGTGACCCGCAGCGCCGAGTTCAGCGGCGGCCGGTAGCCGTAGCCGCGCAGCACCGCCGTACCGGGGACGTTCTGCGCGGCCATGGTGACCAGGAACAGCGGCAGCGCCAGCCCGACCACCGCGGGCAGGCTGATCGCCGGCACGGTCAGCGCCACCGCGGGCCGGAGGTCGGCCACGCCGCCGCCGGGCGAGGTCAGCGCGATCGCCACCGCCGCCGCCACCAGCGCCGCCGGTACCGCCCACCGTCGTGCGAAGCGGTGCAGCACCAGCCAGGTGAGGATCACCGGTACGGCCAGCGCGGGCACCTCGACCAGCGCGCGGACCGGCGCGGTGCAGAGCGGCAGCAGCACCCCGGCCAGCATCGCCGCCGCCACCGGCCCGGGGATCGCGGCCACCGCCCGACCGAGCGCGGGGAAGAGCCCGGCGGCGACGATCAGCAGCCCGCAGAGGACGAACGCGCCGACCGCGGCGGGCCAGCCGCCCGGCACCGGACCGGTCGCCACCAGCAGCGCCGCGCCCGGCGTCGACCAGGCGATCGCGATCGGCATCCGGTGCCGCAGCCCCAGCCAGACCGCGCAGAGCCCGGACGCGACGCTCACCGCGAGCAGCCCCGAGGCGGCCTGCGCCTCGCTCGCGCCGACCGCCCGCAGCCCGGCCAGCACCACGGTGAACGAGCTGGCGAAGCCGACCAGCGCGGTCACCACGCCGGCCAGCACCGGTTGCAGTCGTTCCCCCATCGCCGCCCCTCCCGCCGGTGTCGCGGCCACCCTAACGAGAGCCGCCGGCCGGCCGGCGACGTGCGACTGCGCCGCCCAGGGGCCGGGACCGGTCAGCCGGCCGGGCGGGCCGGCACCCGGTGCTGCACCGCCCAGAGGGCCGCCTCGGTGCGGGACGCCGAGCCGGTCTTGCGGAGCAGGTTCGACACGTGCACGGTGACCGTGCGCACCGAGATGCCGAGCGCCCGGGCCGCCTGCTTGTTGGACATCCCGGCGACCAGGCAGCCGAGCACGTCCACCTCCCGGCCGGTCAGCTCGGCGTCCGGCGGGGCGGCCGGCCGGGGCGTCGGCAGCCGCAGGTGCTCCGGCAGCGGCTGGCGGACCAGCGCCGCCGGGTCCCGCCCGGCGTACGCGGCGAGCAGCTCGGTGAGCGCGTACGGGTTGCCGCCGGTGCGGTGCCAGACCGCGGTGGTCACCCGGTCGGCGGGGCACCGGCCGCCGTAGACCTGGCGGAGCACCTGGGCCACCTCGGTCACGCCCAGCGGTCCGAGGTGCTGGCGCACCGCGCCGCGTACCCCGCAGAGCCGGGACAGCGCGCGGACCGCGAGGTCCGGCGCGACCGCGTCGGCCGGCGGCCGGCTCGCCACCACCAGCAGGGCGGGCAGCTCCGGGGCGGTGGCCAGCTCGGCGACCAGGTTGAGGCTGGCCGGGTCGAGGGCGTGCAGATCCTCCACCACCAGCACGGCCGGGCCGGCGCCGACGAGCAGCCGGACCGTGCGCACGGCGAGCCGGAGCAGGGTGCCGGGCGCGTAGCGCTCGCGCGGGGCGGTGGGCTGCTGGGCGAGCCAGGCCAGCGCGTCGGCCGGCAGGTCGAGCCCGCTGGTGTCCCGGCCGCTCAGCACCGCGGCCAGCCAGTCGTACGGGGCCGGGTCGTGCACCCGGGCGGCACCGGAGAGGATCACCGAGGGACGTGGGCTGAAGCCCTCCACGGCGGCGGCGACCAGCAGGCTCTTGCCCACCCCGGCGCCTCCGGTGATCACCGTCACAGCGGGCGACGGGCGGCCACCGTCGACCACGGTGGACCACGCCCGGTCGAGCTCGGCACGCTCGCCAGCCCGGCCGACCATGGACACCGGCATCATTTCTCACACCCTACGCACTAGTGCGTAGAGACGAATGCAGGGTGTTCTTGGCAAGCTTGTCGCATGACGCTGATCCTCCGCTCGGCCATCCTCAACGACGTCGGCCTGGTCCGCACCAACAACGAGGACTCCGCCCTCGCCGGTGACCGCCTGCTGGCGGTGGCGGACGGCATGGGCGGGCTGCCCGCCGGCGAGGTGGCGAGCGAGATCGTCATCCGGATCCTGGACGAGCTGGTCCCGCCCACCGTCCCGGACGAGGCCGCCGAGGCGCTGCGCGCCGTCGTCGCCACCGCCAACCAGCGCATCCGCGCCGCCATCTCCGCCGACCCGGCACGCGACGGCATGGGTACGACGCTCACCGCCGGCCTGCTCGCCGGTGACACCCTGGTTCTCGCCCAGGTCGGCGACTCCCGCTGCTACCTGCTGCGCGACGGGGAGCTGACCCAGCTCACCCGGGACGACACCTTCGTGCAGGCGCTGGTCGACCAGGGCGCGCTCTCGCCCGACCAGGCCCGGCACCACCCGCAGCGGTCCCTGGTGACCCGGGCGGTGCAGGGCGCGGACGTCCCACCCGCGGTCGGCGTGCTGACCATGTTCGCCGGTGACCGGGTGCTGCTCTGCAGCGACGGGCTCTCCGACTACGTCACCGACGAGGCGATCCACGCGACGCTGACCACCTACACCGACCGTCAGCAGTGCGGCGAACAGCTGGTCAAGCTGGCCCACCAGGCCGGCGCACCGGACAACGTCACCGTCGTGGTCTCCGACGTGGCCGACGCCTAGAACCGGACCAATCGGGTTGCGGCGGACCGCCGGTCGGGTTGGGATGGACGGATGCTCATCCGTCGCCTGGCCGCCGAGGAACGACTGACCACCAGCTTCCCGCTCCAGGCGTACGCCTTCGAGGCGTCCCCGCCGGCCCCGGAGCGGGTCGACGCGTTCCACCGCTACCTGCCGTACAACAAGGGCAACCGGACGCTGGTCGTGGAGGAGGGGGGCGAGACCCAGGCCACCGCGAGCGCCATCCCGATGCGGCAGAACCTGCGCGGTGCGGTGCTGCCGATGGCCGGGGTGGCCGGGATCGCCACCCACCCGCTGGCCCGTCGGCGGGGCCACGTACGGGCGCTGCTGCACCAGCTCCTCGACGAGATGCGCGACGGTGGGCACCCGCTGAGCGCCCTGTACCCGTTCCGGGCCAGCTTCTACGAGCGGTTCGGCTACGTGGGGCTGCCCCGGGCGCGTACCGCCCGGTTCTCCCCGGCGGACCTGGCGCCGCTGCTGCGTACGGAGCTGCCGGGCACGGTGAGCTGGGAGCGGATCGGCACCGGCTACCCCCGCTTCCGCTCGTTCACCGAGCGCTGCCTGCGGGAGCGGCACGGCTTCGCGATCTTCCCCGACTTCCGCGACGTCGGGCTGCGGGACCGGGACGACCGCTGGCTGGTCACCGCGACGATCGACGGCAGCGTGCTCGGCGCGCTGACGTACCGGATCGACGACCACGGCGGCGAACTGGTCGGGGACGACCTGCTCGCCGCCGACCCGTACGCCCGGGCGCTGCTGTTGCAGTTCCTCGCCCGGCACGTCGACCAGGTGGAGCGGATCAGTCTCCAGCTCCCCGCCGACGAGCTGCCGGAGCTCTGGCTGACCGACCTGGCCGTGCACGTGGAGGCCCGGGTGTCCCGCCCCGGCTCGCCCGCTCCGATGGCCCGGCTGCTCAGCGTGGACGCGCTCGCCGGGCTGCCCGCCGGCCCGGGCCGGGTCCGGGTGGAGCTCGTCGGGGACCGCTGGCTCGCCGGCACCCACCTGCTCGACGGCACCACCGGCCGCCTGGAGCTGACCTCGGGCGGCCCGGCGCCGGCCGCGACGCTCACCGCCGCCGGGCTCTCCGCCCTGGCGTACGGGGTGCTCGACCCGGCCGAGGTGCACATCCGGGGCCTGGGCGACGTCACCCCGGAAGCGGCAGCCGAACTCCGCCGCCTCTTCCCACGTACCCTCCCCCACCTCTTCGCCGACTTCTGACCCCCACCCCCCGACCCGCGGGCGGGTTGAGTGGGGGTGGGCGGGGGTACGGTCTGCGGGTGCCGGAGTGGTTGCAAGCGGGTGCGTGGGGTCTGCTCGCCGGTTCCGCCCTGTTGATCGGGGCGGTCGCCGGATATTTCGCCCGGGTGCCCCGGAAGATCATCGCCTCGATCATGGCGTTCGGTGCGGGCGTGCTGCTCTCCGCCGTGTCGTTCGACCTGATCGCCGAGGCGCACGAGCAGGGCGGGCTGCTGCCGACCGCGATCGGGGCGGCGGGCGGGGCGTTGGCGTACACCGGGGCGAACGTGCTGCTCGCCCGACGGGGCGCCCGGCACCGCAAGCGCTCCGGCGGCGTGCAGCCCTCCGAGCAGGAGCAGCCCGGTTCCGGTTCGGCCATCGCGGTGGGCGCGCTGCTGGACGGCGTACCCGAGTCGGTGGTGATCGGCGCGAGCCTGCTGGCCGGCGGACCGGTCAGTCTGGTCACCGTCGTCGCGGTCTTCCTCAGCAACGTGCCGGAGGGGCTGTCGAGCGCCGCCGGCATGCGGCAGGCCGGCCGCACCCGGCGGTACGTCTTCCTGCTGTGGACGGCGATCGCCCTGGTCAGCGGCGCGGCGGCGTTGGCCGGCTACACGCTGCTCGGCGGCGCGCCGCCGGAGGTGCTGGCCACCATCACCGCGCTCGCGGCGGGCGCGATCCTCGCGATGATCACCGACACCATGGTCCCGGAGGCGTTCGAGGACGCCCACCTGCTGGTCGGCCTGATCACCGTCCTCGGCTTCCTGGTCGCCTTCACCCTCTCCCACGCCTGACCCCCGACCCCACGCCGGTGGGAGGGTTAGGGGTGGGTTAAGAAGGGCTGCGGGATTCGTTTTCCGGGGGGTCGGGCTCCTAGCATCGGCGGGTGCGCGTGAAGTCCGTTGTCGCCCTGCTCGTCCTCGGGGTCGCCACCGCCGCCCTGCCCGGGTGCGGTGGCCAGCAGTCCGGCGACGACCAGCCGATGATCGTCTCGGCCACCGACACCCCGGCCGCCACCGCGGCCGCCTCGCCGGGTGGCACCCCACCGGCCCGGGCCGGTCTGGGCGCCTCCCCCGCGAGCCCCACCCCGAAGCCGAAGCCGTCCACCGCGACCGGCAAGGCGCTCGTGGCGGGCAACCCGAACGGTGGCGCGGTGATTCCGGCCGAGGCGCGGGCGGTGGACACCTCCCGTCCGACCAGGACGGTCGGCACCGGCACGCCGGCGAGCTGCACCTCCGAGGCGGTGGTCCGAGCGGTGGCGGCCGGCGGCATCATCACGTTCAACTGCGGGCCGGCCCCGGTGACCATCACGATGAAGGCCACCGCGAAGGTACGCAACGCCAACGGGCCGCGAATCGTGCTGGACGGCGGCGGCAAGGTCACCCTCAGCGGCGGCGGCGTACGGCGGATCCTCTACATGAACACCTGCGACGGCGCGCAGGGCTGGACCACCTCGCACTGCCAGAACCAGGACCACCCGCAGCTCACCGTGCAGAACCTGACCTTCGTCGGCGGCAACTCCACCGGCGAGAAGGCCGAGGGTGGCGGCGGTGGCGCGGTCTTCGTGCGGGGTGGCCGGTTCAAGGTGGTCAACTCCCGCTTCGTCGACAACCGCTGCGACCGTACCGGTCCGGATCTGGGTGGCGCGGCGCTGCGGGTGCTCAGCCAGTACGACAACCGGCCGGTGTACGTGGTGAACAGCACCTTCACCGGTGGGGTCTGCGCCAACGGCGCGGCGCTGAGCAGCATCGGCGTTTCCTGGGTGGTGCTGAACAGCGTGCTGCGCGGCAACCGGGCGGTTGGCGACGGCGCGAACCCGGCGAAGGCCGGTACGCCGGGCGGCGGCAGCGGCGGGGCGATCTACTGCGACGGCAACGGGTTCACCGTGCGGATCGCCGGCACGATCATCGAGGAGAACCACGCCAACGAGGGCGGCGGCGCGATCTTCTTCGTCAGCAACGACCGCACCGGCACGATGCGGATCGAGAACTCGACCCTGCGCCGCAATCCCAGCGACGCCTTCGAGACCAACGGCCTCCCCGGCATCTTCTTCCTCGGCGCCCGCCCCCCGACGATCACCGCCACCCGCCTCAGCTGACCGCACCCCGGCTGGTCGGGGATCAGTAGGGGTTGCCGGTGCCGGGGACGCGGGCCTTCAGCAGGCCACCCGGGCGACCGGGGAGGTCGTCGGCGCCGGACATGGGCGGGCCCTCGGTGTGTGCGCCGTCGGCCATGCCGGCGAAGAGCTCCTTGAGGGCGGTGAGGGCGTCGATCTTCGGCTGCCAGCCGAGTTCCGTCTCGGCCCGCTCGCTGGACATCAGCGGCGCGTTCAGGCCCAGCTCCACCCAGCCGGCGTCGACCGGCTGGAGCCGGAACCGCCAGGTCAGCGCGGCCGCGGCACGTAACACCGGGGCGGCCACCGGGATCGTCCAGCCCTTGAAGTGGCGGGCCACCAGGTCCGGGGTCAGCACCGGGTCCGCGGCGACGTTGAACGCGCCGCGCGCATCACCCAGGACCGCCTTCGCGTACGCGTCGGCGACGTCGTCGGCGTGCACCGCCTGCATCCGCAGTCGGCGGTTCGCGGGTACGACGGGGATCCGCCCGTAGCGCAGCAGCCGCACCGGGGCGAGCGGCCCGAGGAAGTACCGGGTGATCTCGGTGCCGGCGTCCCGCTGGAAGACCAGCCCGGGGCGCAGCCGGACGACGCGCAGCTCCGGGTGCTCCCGCTCGACGGTGTCGAGCATCGACTCGACCTCGGCCTTGTCCCGGCTGTACGACGACCCGGGCACCCCGGTCGCCGGCCACCGCTCGCTGATCGGGTGGTCCTTCGGGCCGGGCGCGTAGGTGCCGACGGACGAGGCGTACACCAGGGCGGGAACGCCGGCCCGGACGATGGCCTCGGTCACCGCGCGGCTGCCGCCGACGTTGGTCCGGTGCAGGGTGCGCTGGTCGTGGCTGGGCTGGATCTGCCAGGCCAGGTGCACGACCGCCTGCGCCCCGGCGAAGATCGCGGCGAGCTTCCCGGCCGCGTCCGGCGCCCCGACGTCGCAGGAGTGCCACTCCACCCCGTCGTACGGCGCGCCGGCGTCCGGCCCGGGCAGCCGCCGGGCGACCCCGACCAGTTCCAGCCCCGACTCCTGGCGCAGCCGGCGCAGCAGCGCGGTCCCCACGTTGCCGCTGGCCCCCACGATCACGATCCGCATGCGGGGTGCCGTACCCGTTGAATCGGACTCCAACCCCCGGACCGGTCAGGGCCGGGGCGACTGCCGCACCCAGCTCTTCTCCTGCCGGCGGCGCCCCTGGGTGGCGGCCAGGCAGCGCGGGCAGATGAAGCCGACCGGGTCGGCCGAGGTGAGCACGTCGGTCGAGGAGTAGTCGAACGGCACGTGCGGGAAGCGGCGCAGCCGGGTCCGGCTGAGCTGGAGCCCGCAGACGGTGGAGTTCTGCCCGGGCTGCCAGGCGTGCACCTCGCCGCCCGGCTGCCGGGTCCCGTCCGGGCCGGTCTCCTCGCTCGACGCCGCGACGGCCGGGGTGCTGCTCATCCTCATGCCGTCCCCGGTTCCCCCGCCCGGCGCTTTCAGACCTGCCCGGCCCTGTCCTGCCCGGCCCTCAGTCCCGCCCGGACAGCAGGGCGCCGACCAGGCAGGCGAACGCCGCGACGTTCGTGACCGTCCGGGCCAGGTTCCACCGCACCCAGGTCGTCTCGACGGCCGCCCGCACCGACCCCAGGTTGGCGATCCGGTCCACCGGGCCGGCGGCGTCCAGCCGGTCGTTGAGCGGCACGCTGAAACGCATGGTGATCAGCAGGGTCGCGCCGTAGAGCACCAGCGCCGCGACCGTCCAGGCCAGCACCGGGCCGCGGACGGTCAGGTGCAGCGCCACCGCCAGCGCGATGAGCAGCGCCGCGCCGAGGAAGGCGGACAGGAACCAACCGTTGAGGATGCGGCGGTTGATCGACTGCATCGTCCCGACGAACGTCCGGTCGTCCACCGCCGCGAGCCCCGGCATGACCGAGCAGGAGTACGCGAAGAAGAGCCCGCCATCAGCCCGGTGACTACGGTGGCGGCGGCCAGGGAGATCGTTCTCATGCTCACCAGGCTGGTCGTGCGCGACTCGCCTGTCCATCGCCGGGCGGCTCGGACGCATACGCGGGCGTCTGCCGGGGTGGGGCGTCGACGGGGGGCGGAAGCCGGCAGGCCGGGGCCGGTGAGGTCCGGTAACCTGAGTGCCGCGGGCCGCTAGCTCAATGGCAGAGCTGTGGACTTTTAATCCATAGGTTCAGGGTTCGAGTCCCTGGCGGCCCACTAGCGGATGCCGAGGCACAGCGCCCCCGTCCTGGCCAACTACCGCGCCGCAGGTTTCTTGATCAGCGTCGACGCCACCCGCCCGACCGAAGATCGCGACCGAGCTGACCAGTCGACTTGAGCGGAGTTGAGCAGACGAATGGGGCCAGCCGGGCCGGCGAACACGCGTCTGGGGCGATTGGTGCCGACAGCAACCGTGACAGCAACGAGCACAGACTCGGGAGGCCGTGGCCAGCCGGCAGCGGACAGCTCCCTGAGGTCGCAGACGGAGACGGAGACGGACGCGGGCGGACGAGGCGCCCAGAACTTGTAAGCGAGGCGTCAGCAGAGGGTCAACTCGGCGCAGCGAAGCAGACCCGATCTACATGCCAGGCGGCGACGAGTCGCAGGCGGGCGGAACTACCGGCTGACGGGATTGCCGGGGCTACCTCGGCTCAGGGGTGCAGCTTGTCGCGATCGTCGAGAATGGCGTCTACGAGCTGCCCCGGGAACATACGCTTGACGCTCGCGGAATACTCCGCGCCGTCCAGAGGCCGGCTTACCTTGTCGCCGTCTACCCGCACGGGCATGGAGACACCAGAAGTAACCCCCGGCTCCGGTGCGCCTTCGCACTGCGCCCAGGCGAACGACGAGGACCCTTCCCGCCCAATCAGTCGTACCTTGCACGTGCCCGGCCCGCTGAGCAACTCGCCAGGCAGGAGCGAGGCAAGCCGCCTCTCCTCCGCCTGGACGTCAGCGGTGCCGCGATCAGGAAGCGCGTACTGCGGCTCGGAACAGCCGGCGAGTAGCCCGACCGTCAACGCGAGCCAGAGGACGTATCGACGAGTCACCCACAGATCATCCCACCTCTGTGGCTGGATAGCGCCCCTCCCGAAAGCAGCCAACCGAGCAGCCAAACCAGCGAGCTGGGGCGAACGACCACGTACTTGGACACCAGGCTGAAGCATGACCAGCACTCGCCGGAGCAGGAGCGGGGAACCGACTCGTAATGCGCCGGTCAGCGGCCTACACGGATGCGGTCGGCGGCGTACAGCTCGCGGGAGCCGTCGGCGCGAAAGACCACGAGCACCGGGACGCCTTCGCCGATCTCCAGCTCACGGCGTTCAGCAGGCGTCGGCATCCGGGCGGAGGCGGTGTCGCCCTTGAGGAGGGTTACCGTCTCGGTCGGCTCGATGGCCCGGACGAAGGTGCCGCGCGGCGGTTCGACGATCACGAGCCCTTCCGACCGGAGTAGCGCTATCGCCTGCCGGACGCTCGTGCGGCTCAGCCCGTACTCCTGAGCCAGCCGCAGCTCACTCGGCAGCGACGCGCCGGGCGCGAGGTCGCCGGACGTGATCCGGTCCCGCAGGAGGTCTGCGAGCTGCCGGAACACGGCCCGATCCGCGCTGGGGTCGATCACGAATGTGACGCTACGTGTCCAACAGTTCTACATCTTATTGTATCTACAGTCCTACGTCGGTACGGCAAATGAGCAGGTGCGGCGGTCGGACGACCAGCTCAGGCCCGGCCGCCGCGCCGTCGACCCATGCCCGAGGGGAGATCCGGTGCCGCGCGTCTCGTACGAGGAGTACCTGATAGCCGTCGCCCTCACCCTTGCCCGGCGGCACCGGCCGTTCTGGTCCTGGCGGAAGTGGCGGCGGATCTGCCGCTGCGGAGCCGATCTGCCCTGCCATGCCCGGCACCGCATCCCCATCAACCGTGGCCACTGGCCAGAAGAGGAGGCGCAGTGAAAGACGATCAGGAGCACGCCATCCTGGCCGTACACGTCCGAGGGCTCGACGGCATGTGCGTCGGCTGCCGCGCCTGGCGGTCGCGCCTTGCCCCGTACCCGTGCTGGCAGGTGGACTGGGCGACTAGCCGGCAGGCCCGGACGATCACGACCCGCTTCCTCGGCGGTGTGCGATGACCACCCACGGCCCCGTCATGCCGATCTGGAGCTGCGGCGGCTGCAACGCCGCGTGGCCCTGCCCGACCCGCCGGCGGGAACTACGGGCCGAGTTCGCCGACGCCCCGGTCTCTCTCGCCCTCTACCTCGGCTCCTATCTCGTTCAGGCCGCCGAAGACCTGACGTGGGTGCCAGCCGGCGCACTGCACCGCAGGTTCCTCGGGTGGACACGGGAAACTGGCGGGACGACGCCAGCAGTACAGCAGCGAAGTACAGCAACCGTGCCAGCCGAACCCAACCGAGAAGCGTGTCAGCAGCCCGGATGACCTCGCACCGCACCCGATCCGGCCGGGCCGCCGGCAATCCATAGGTTCAGGGTTCGAGTCGCTGGCGGCCCACTTCTCCGCAGGTCAACGGCCGTGGCCGCGATCGATGCTGCCGCGATCGGGTCCGCCGGGCGTCCCGGACCGTGATGCGCCGGATCCCGGCCGCATCACAGCGCCGGTCCCAGAAGCGGGTGAAGTTGCGCGGCACGGCGGCGGTCGAGCGCCACGGTGCAGACGTCGGGCAGCGGCAGGGTGGCGTTTGAGGCAGCAGTGTGGCCCAATCCCCGCCGTCAGGGCTCAGTCAAGGGCAAGCTGGATGCTTGTGGACAGGAAGCAGGTGACTGGCTGGCTTGGGGCCTACGAGCAGGCGTGGCGGGCGCCGGGGACGGAGGTGCTTGCCACGATCTTCACCGCAGACGCGAGCTATCTGCAGGGGCCCTACCGGACACCGATCGTCGGCCTGCCAGGCATAGCCAGGATGTGGGAGGACGAGCGCGCCGGCCCCGACGAGATGTTCCACATGACGAGCGAGATCGTCGCGGTGGAGGGCGACACGGCGGTGGCGCGGGTTGAGGTCCGGTATGGCGACCCGGTCGACCAGGAGTACCGCGATTTATGGGTCATGCGCTTCGCCGAGGACGGACGCTGCAGATCGTTCGAGGAGTGGCCTTTCTGGCCGGCGCAGCCGACCGGTGCCTCCCGTCCCGATGGGAGCTGATCCCTGGCGGCCCACTCCATGACTCGATCTCGTTGTTGACCTGGCGCTTTTGCGGTTCGTGCGATCGGAGAGCGCATCCAATCGGTGGCGGTGCACCAACCCGCAGGGGCCGGCCGGTGCTGCAGTATGCCGCTGATCGATGGATCACGAGTCGGCCGGCATCCCCTGCCTTGTCGGCGGCATGCGGAAAGTTCAGGTGGCCAACCGGACGTGGCATGGGCGGCTGGTCGCCCGCCACCGTCGGGATGCGACGCTGGAGGCGTGACTTCCTCGCTCGCGCGTCGTGTGTATGAAGCCTGCCATCTGACCGGGTCGTTCCGCCTGCGCTCCGGGCAGTTGAGTGATGAGTACTTCGACAAGTATCTGTTCGAGGCGCAGCCCGGTCTGTTGCGGGAGGTTGCCGAGGCGATGGTCGCCTTGCTGCCGGAGTGTGACCTGCTGGCGGGGATGGAGATGGGCGGCATACCGATCGCTACCGTGATGTCGCAGCTGACCGGACTGCCGACGGTCTTCGTTCGCAAGCAGGCCAAGGAGTACGGGACCGGCAAAGCGGCCGAGGGCGGCCCGGTGGATGGCCGGCGCGTCGTGGTGATCGAGGACGTGGTCACGACCGGCGGGGCGTTACTGGCGTCGTGCCGGCAACTGCGAGCCAGCGGCGCTCTGATCGATGCGGTGGTCTGCGCCATCGATCGCGAGCAGGGCGGGCGGGAGAATTTGGCGGCCGAGGCGCTGCAGCTATACGCCGCTCTCAGCCGTCGCGATCTCGAGTCCTTCTCCCGGCGTGACAGCTGCGCCGCGGAACCCGCATGATCAGCGGGTGAGTACGGCACGCCGCATCATCATCGCGCTCGACTTCGACAACCTTCATGACGCCGAGGCGATCGTCGACCGGCTGGGTGACGCTGGTCAGTCGTACAAGGTGGGCCTGGAACTGCTGACCGTGGCCGGTCCGGCGCTGGCGGCCAGGCTGGTCGGCGAGGGCAAGGATGTCTTCCTGGATCTCAAGCTGTTCGAGATCCCGACATCGGTCGCCGGCGCCGTCCGCGCAGCCGGCCGGCTCGGCGCGACGATGGTCACCGTGCACGCCATGGGCGGCTCCACAATCATGGAGGCAGCGGTACGCGCGGCGGCCGACTTCCCGCAGCTACGCGTCATCGCGCTGACCGTCGTCACCAGCCTCACCGACACCGACCTTGCCGCCATCGGGCTGAGCGCCACGATCGACGAGCAGGTCATCCGGCTGGCCCAGCTGGCCAAGCGCGCCGGCTGTCACGGAGTGGTCGCCTCACCGCAGGACGCAGCGTCGCTGCGCGCGGAACTCGGCCCGAACATGTTGATCGTCACGCCTGGCGTGATGCTGCGGCCTGAGCTGACCGCCGTGACCACCACCGAACACACCCGGCCGGCGGATCCCGCTGCCGCGATCCGCGCCGGCGCGACGCACATCGTGATCGGTCGCCCGCTGACCCGCGCACCAGACCCAGCAGCTGTCCTCGCCCAACTTGAGGACGAGCTAAGTAGGCTTCAGGCACCCAGCTAACGGCAGGCCCGGCGGCGTCCTGGGCGGCGATCTCCGCGGCACGGCGGCGGTCGAGCGCCACGGTGACAAGATGCGTCCGGCTCCCCCCGGCCGGGATCGTGGCGCATCGAGCCGAATCCTCCCTGGCGGCCCATCAACAGTGAAACGCCCAGGCCATCTGACTTGGGCTTTCACTGTCAAGAACTGGCCGATCACGATCACTGAGTCGGGCAGCCACTCGGCGGGTCGTTGTACTCCTTGGTGTATACCCGCACGAGCATGCGGCGGTTCTTGTATTCGGTGAACGTCCACAGATGGCCGTCGCCCGCCGAGCTCACCCAGTACGACATCGCCTCGGCGTTGTCCACGTAGACGCCGCGCGAGGCGCAGACACCGTCGCCGTCGTGCTCGTACCACAGCTCGCTGCCGTCCGTGCCGGGCAGCGTACGGGCGACGAAGAACTCCGGACGGCCCGACGTCGAGTTCGGCCGCTGTACGACACCCTGGACGCCCTGGAAGTTCGTCCCCGCGAGCCGGGTCGCGCTGACCGGGGTGGTCGAGCCGGTGTCGATCCGGTTGATCAGAGTGTCCGTGGGCCAGTTGACGATCCGCACGTCGTAGGACGCCGCCGTCATGTCGTCGGCGCTGCGGTACTCCGAGACGACCAGCGAGTTGTCCGACCACTGCAGCGACAGGCCGGAGATGCACAGGTTGCTGTAGAAGCTCGTCGGCGTCCGTGAGCAGCGGTCACCGGTGGTGGTGAAGGTGCCGACCCGGAACATGACATAGCGGTAGCCACCGGCGCAGAGCTGGGTCCCGCCGCTCGGGTTGGCGATCTGGCCGACATCGTTGACGCTGCTGGCCGCGTGATTCGGACCGCAGGTGGTCTCGGCCGGGATCCGGTAGGTCCGGCGGGTGTCGAACACCATGATCTTGCCGGAGGTCACCGCGACGAACATGTACGGCCCGTACCAGGTGACACCGCCGCCGTGCACGTTGCAGATCGGCTTGAAGGTCAGGCCGTCGGGGTTCGGGGCGGTCGGCGTCACCAGCAGCACGTGCCGGTAGTCGCTGTGTGTGCCGTCGGTGTAGGGCCGCTGGATGAACGACGCCCGCAGACCCACCGACGCCTCGGGGTCGTCGGCGACACCAGGGCACTGCACCCGGTTGTCCGCCGCTGCAGCCTGTCGCCACAGGCCCACCACCTGGTCGCTGCCGGGGACGTAACCGGCCTGCTGAGCGGCGTCCTGGGAGCTGGTGACCGACTGGGGAATCCACGCGTCGGACGTCTCGTCGGCGCCTGCGAAGCACCACGCCGCCAGGGTGTAGGCCGCGTCGGCCGCGGCGATCGCGGACCTGGCACTGCTGCAGTTGCTGTGGGTCTTGTAGTACATCTGGTGGTTGGTGTCGTTGTAGACCTGGGTCAGGCCGGGAGTGCCGGTGAGGGCGCCGGCTGCGGCCGCCGTGTCGACCGCGGCCAGCCCGGCGGCGTCGGCGGGCTGCCATACCAGCTGTTGCAGGCCCGTCAGCGACTTCCCGCTGTCCACGTACGGCGTGACGTTGTCCCAGCTGACCGCGTATGCGCTGGTGGGGGTAATGGTGGTTACCGCGAGTGCGGCAGCCAGCAGCGTCGTGCCGAACGCCCAGTGCCTGAGCCTGGCGGATGTCCGCATACGGTTCTCCCGTGGTTCGCCGCCACGTCGACCGCACGCGTCCTCTTCGGACGATCGATGTGGAGCGCGCTTTGAATGTCCGGGAACGCTAACAGAAGTGTTCCCCGACGCGGGTTCCTGGCCACACAGGCTGACGTTCCGCGAAGCGCGCTCCGGCTCAGCCCCGTGGCACCGACGCCCCCGGCATTGGCCCAATACGCCGACGCCGGATCGGATCTCCCTCCTGAGCCAACTGATTCGTACCGTGGGTTCGCACGAGAGCGACAACCAGTGGGGTGAGTATTCGATGTCCTATCCGATGCCGCGGTATACCGGCGACTCCGGCACCACGAGCGCCACCTTCCGCCGTGCCGACGCACCGCCCGATCTGGAGATCGGGGTCCGGAGCAGGGTGGGCTACCTGGCGACCGGCGCGAGCACCAACGGCCAGTTCGGCCTCTACCGGTGGGACATGGCCGCCGTCGCGCCCACCGGAAGCACACCCGGCGGGCACTACCACCGCACCTTCTCCGAGTCGTTCTACATCCTCGACGGCACCGTCACGCTCTACCACGGCGGCAACTGGAGCGACGCCAGCGCCGGTGACTACCTGTACGTGCCGCCCGGGGGAGTCCACGCCTTCGCCAACAACTCAGGCCAGGCGGCGTCGATGCTCGTCCTGTTCACGCCCGGAGCGCCACGCGAGGCGTACTTCGAGGAGCTCGCCGACATCCTCGCCACCGGCCGGGAGCTCACCGAGCAGGAGTGGAGGGAGTTGTACGCACGCCACGATCAGTACCCGGCCGCGCTCGGGGTGTAGCAACACGGTCGGTCCACCGTCGTCACGTCGTGTGAAGACCGACGAGCCCCGGTGGAGAAGGATCCCGAGCACCGCTCACGTGAGGCTCGTCCTGTGATGGGGGTTCCCACCGGCTCGCGAACAAGGACGGGTAGATGCGACGGACGCCGCCCGACGTCACGGAGCGTTGTGCCGCCGCCGGTACTCCAGCGCGGGAACGCCACCGACTCCCCAGTTGTCGAGCGGCACCTCGTCGATGACGACGTGCGTGGTGTCGGGGTCCTTGCCCAGGACACGCTGGAGCAGCTCGGTGACCCCGGCGATCAGGGCGGCCTTCGCGGCCGGCGTCACGCTCTCGTCGGTGACGCGGATGTTCACGTAGGGCACGGTCTGAACTCCTAGCTCTCGTCGAGGTCGTAGTGGAAGACCTTGCTGATGATCTGCCAGCGGTCGTCCAGACGGATCATGGTGAGCAGGTCGGTGAAGCGCTTCGGGCCCATCGCGAGGGTGACGACGGCGAGAGCGGTCACCGGCCCGGCCAGGTGGATCGACGCGATGCTGTCGCGGCGCTCTTCGCCGCGAGACGCGGGCGAGGGCCGGGCGTCGACGATGGGGAAATACTCGTCCATCGTAAGCCGGGTGAGGGTGCCTTCGGTGGCGGTCGCGTACACCGCCGCCGGGTGGAAGACCTTGGCCAGCCGGCTGACGTCGCCGTGGTGGAGGCCGTCGAAGTAGACCGCCAGGGCACGCTCGATCTCGTCGCGGGTCCACGGGTCCGGCTCGGTGAGTACGTCGTTCATGCCGCTCTGTCCCCTACTGGTCGTCCCGACTGCCTCGCTGCCTCCGGGATCCGCTCCAGCGTAGGAGCGCTGCCGGTATCGGTCCAAGACCAAGTGACCATGCTACCGATAAGCTCAGCTTATGGATGTCGACCTGCGGGATCTGGAACTCCTGGAGGCTCTGGACCAGCACGCCACCCTGACCGCCGCCGCCGCGCACCTGTACCTCAGTCAGCCGGCACTCAGCCAGCGCCTGATCCGACTCGAGGAGCGGCTCGGCACTCCACTGTTCGAGCGGCGCGGCCGCCGCCTCGTGCCCAACCAGGCCGGACAGCGCATGCTCCGGGCGGCTCGCAGCGCCCTGTGGGAGGTGCGGGCGGCGACCCACGACGTCCGCGAGACGAGCCGCGGCCGGCGCGAACCGGTACGCCTGGCATCGCAGTGCACCGGCAACTTCCAGTGGCTGCCGCCGGTGCTGCGCGCGTTCCGGGACCGCATGCCGGGGGTGGAGGTGTCGATCGAACGCCCCGACGACAGCGAGGTCATCCCGGCGCTGCTCGCCGGCGACCTGGACCTGGCCATCGTCACCAAGCTGGAACCCCGGATGAGCCAGGTCCGGCTGGAACGCCTCTTCGACGACGAACTCGTCGCCGTCGTCGCGGCGGACCACGAGTGGGCCACCCGGACGTTCATCCGCGCCGAGGATTTCGCCGACGTCCACCTCGTTCTCTTCGACGCGTACGACCCGGCCCGGATGCCGGCCATTCCCCTGCCCATCCCGCCCGGCGCCCGGCCGGGGCGGCTCACCACCGTGCCCGCCTTCACGGAACTGCTGATCGAGACGATCGTCTCCAGCGACGCGGTCTCCGTCCTGCCGAGCTGGACCGTCGCCCCCTACCTGCGGAGCCATGGCGTCGTCGCCGTGCCGATCGACGACCCCGCACAACACCGCACCTGGTACTGCGCCACCCGGCACGGCCCGCGACGCGAACCGGTCGACGTCCTGGCCGACCTGTTGCGGAGCACCCTCACCGCGCCACCGACCCTGCTGCTGCCGCCCGCGGCCAGGCCCTGATCCCGGTCCCTGCACCCACGGCCGGCCTGCGCGCCGCTCGTATCCTGATCCGATGGAGCTGGCGTTCAGCGGCGAGATCTGGTTCTGGCGCGGCCCGGCGCCCCATCACTTCGTCACCGTTCCGGACCAGGAGTGCCAGGAGCTGGAGGCGGTCTCCCGCCAGGTGAGCTACGGCTGGGGCATGATCCCGGTGACCGCCCGGCTCGGCGGGACGGAGTGGAAGACCTCGCTGTTCCCCAAGGACGGGCGCTACATCCTGCCGATGAAGGCGAAGGTACGCGCCGCCACGGGGCTCGACGTGGGCGACACCGTCACGGTCCGGCTGACCGTCGACATCTGAGTCAGCCCGCTTCGAGCAGGGCGAGGACGCGCAGTGCGTCCCGGCGGTGCGCGCAGTGTTCCGCCAGCACCACCCGGAGGCGATCCCGGGCACCGCGCACCGGTCACCGGGACAGGCCGACCCGGCTGGCCAGAAGGGGGCCGTCGAGGGCCGGGATGCCGAGCGTGGTCTGCTCCGGCCCGCGCTCGACCGGCCCCTGGAGCACGACCACCTCGTACGCCGAAGGCGCCGACCAGACCTGCTGCCAGCTCAGCGACGGGCACAGCCGGTCGCGCGGGCCGAGATCGAAGCGGGCCGGACGGTCGGGCGCGACCGGGAACCCGTACCCGACGGCGTCGATCCCCTGCGGCGTCGGGTCACCGGGCACGTTGAGCATCGGACCACCACCCACGATGGTGCCGTCCCGCAGGTAGAGCACCTGGAACAGCGTCGGCGGGCTGGAGACGACCTGCGTCGCGGCGCTCGCGGTGAACGTCACGGTGAGGGCCGGACCGAGGCCGGCGGCGCGGAAGCGGGTCGGACCGACCGTCATGGTCAGGCCGGACCGGCTGCTCGGGGCGTCGGTCAGCGTGAGCCGCCGCCCGCACTCGAACACCGACGGCGTCGGGGCGGCCGATCCGGTCGGTGACGGGCCCAGGATCGACGGCTCGACCTGCGGGCCGCCCGCGGTGGTCGGCCCGGGTCGCCCGCCGCCACCCACGACAGCGGTCACGGCGGTCACGGTCAGCAGGGTGAGTGCGGTCCCCGCGGTGGCGCCGAGCAGGGTACGTCGCCGCCGGCGCCGCCGTACCCGGCCGATCACCTGCGTCGGGTCGAGGCGGAGCGGGCCGGCCTGCGCCGCCACCGCATCCAGGTCGTCGCGGAGCGACGTGTCATCCGGCTCCATCAGTGGTCCTCCCTCGCGGGCTGGGGCGGTCCGAGGCGCTCGGCGAGCCGGAGCCGCGCCTCGTGCAGGTACCGCTTGACGGCACCCGGGTTGAGGTCGAGCAGCTCGGCGCACTCCCGGATCGGAAGGTCGACGTAGTAGTGCAGGACGACGCAGGCCCGCTGGCGGGGTGACAGCTCACCCAGCGCCCGACCCAGATCACCGCGAAGGTCGGCCTCGGCGTGCCGGTCGGGCTGCGGTGCCGCCACGGCGAGGGGCTGGAGCCGCCGCCGCAGGGTCCGTCGCCGGGCGCGGTCGAGGTAGAGCCGCAGCATGACCGTCCGGACGTACCCCTCGACGTGCGCGATGTCGGCCCGCCGCCGCGAGCCGAAGGTGCGGACGAGGGCCTCCTGGACCAGGTCCTCGGCTTCCATGCCGTCACCGCACAGGAGGTAGCCGTACCGCTTGAGCGCGGCGCCGCGCTGCTGCACGAGCCCGGTGAGGGCAGCGTCCCACGCCGTCATCCCACCACCTCCTCCCCGCCGCGCCGCGCCGGTCACGCCCGGCGTCAGCCACTATGACGAACGAGGCCGGCCCACGGTTGGGGCACTGGGGGAGGAAACCGTCCCCGCTTCGTCACCTGCCGCAGCCGCCGGTGCACTGGTTGGCTCTCTGGCGACGGCACCACCCGGGTGCTGACCGTCGCCGGGCACCCGGCAACGAACTGCCGATCGACAGCAAGCTGGTCTCCCGGCTGCACGCCCTGGTGGAACGCTTCCCGTCCGGCTGGACCATCCGCGATCTGGGCAGCACCAACGGCACCACGGTCAACGGTGGCCCGCTGCGCGAGGCCCGGCTGCTGCGCGACGGGGACCGGGTGGAGATCGGCCCGGCCCGGCTGGTGTTCCGGGCGCCCGCCCAGCTCGCCGGCACCCGGACGGTGGGCGTGGCGCCGCCGCCGGCGCCCCCGACGCTGACCCGGCGGGAACGCGAGCTGATCGAAGCGCTCTGCCGCCCGTACGTGGAGGGGGGCAGCGCCTTCCCGGAGCCACCGACGGTGCGCGCGCTGGCCACCGCGCTGGGCGTCAGCGAGAGCGCGGTGAAGAAGCACCTGACCAACCTGTACGACAAGTTCGGCCTGGTCAGCAACGACGACCGCCGAAGGTCCCGGCTGGCCGGCGAGGCGGTCCGGCGGGGCGCTGCGACACCGGCGGTCGGCTGACCCGTCAGCGCCGGACGCCGACCCCGCCGTAGCCGTGCGAGACCCGCTCCTGCGGCTCCCCGTCCGGTCGCCACTCGGCCACCGGCACCAGCCCCGGGTCGACCAGGTCGTACCCGTCGAAGAAGCGCAGGACGTCGGCGTGCGAGCGGGGCACCAGCGGCGCGCTGCTCCGCCGGTAGACCGCCTGCCCCTGCTGGGCGGGGAGCGGCGGCGCGCCGTCCAGGGTGAGGTGGGAGACGACCAGCTGGCTGCCGGGAGCGGTGGCCTCGCGCAGCTGGGCCACCGCGGCGTACGGGTCCTCGGCGTCGGTGAGGAAGTGCAGCACCGCCACCAGCAGCACCGCCACCGGCCGGTCGAAGTCGATCGGCCGGCGCACGTCGGGGTGGGCGAGCAGCTCGTCGGGGCGGCGCAGATCGCCCCGGACCACGGTGGTGCGGTCGTCGACCGGCAGCAGCCGCCGGGCGTACGCGACGGCGACCTCGTCGTAGTCGACGTAGACCACCCGGGAGTCGGGGGCGATCTGGCGGACGATCTCGTGCACGTTGCCCTGGGTGGGCAGCCCCGCGCCGATGTCGAGGAACTGGCGTACCCCCTGCTCGGCGGCGAGCCGCACGGCCCGGCGCAGGAAGTGCCGGTTGGCCTGGGCGGCGACGCCGGTGTCCGGGAAGATCCGCAGGATCTGCTCGGCGGCGGCCCGGTCGGCGGCGAAGTTGTGGCAGCCGCCCAGGAAGTAGTCGTACATCCGGGCCACGTTCGGCCCCTGCTCAACGTCGGTCGGCGCGGTCACCGGCCCCTCCCCCTGTCCCGGCGTCATCGTCCTGTCTCGGCGTCATCGTCGCGCCTTGATGTCTAGCACTCGCAGCGACGCCATGCTGACCCGCCGTGTCGTTGATCCGGTTGAATCCGGCCGTCACCTGGGACGACGGTGGGACCCCCGACCCTTGAGGAGGCACGCCGATGACCCGTGAACGCGAGACCGTGGAGGTCGACCCGGCCCTGTTCCGCGCCGTCTACGATTCGCCCGCCTCGTTGCCGGGCGCGCACCGGTGGACCACCTCCGAGCACGACGTACGCCGGCTGGAGAAACTGCTCGGGATGCCGGCGGGCAGCATCGGGGCGCCGCTCTGGGTCAGCGGCGACGAGCCGGACTGTCCGAAGTGCGGCCGGCGGGTGACCTGGTTGGACATCGTCTCGTCGGCGCTGAAGGGCGTGCACGACCCGGTGCTGATCGCCACCGTCATCCTCGGCGACCGCCGGTACGTCAACACCGAGGTCCCGGACGCGATCGCCGGGGTGCACTGCGCCGACTGCCACACCCCGATCGAGGGCCTGCGCAGCTTCAAGTGCCACAACTGGGCGTACGCCTTCGAGGCCCTGGAGGAGGTGCGGGAGAAGATGCGCTCGGGCTCGGCGGGCGGGGCGGCGACCGTGGGGTGACGCCCTCCGGCCGGTCGGACAACGGTGGGGTCAGGCGGCCAGGAGCAGGGCGGCGGCGGTGCCGAGGACCAGGAACGGGCCGAACGGCAGGTGGCTGGACCAGCGGACCCGACGGGCAAGCAGCAACGCCAGGCCCACCACTCCGGAGAGGACGGAGGTGAGCACCAACCCGACCACCAGCGTCGGCCAGCCGTACCAGCCGAGCAGCGCGCCGACGCTCAACGCCAGTTTCGCGTCGCCGAGACCGAACCCGCGCCGGCCGAACAGCAGGGTGGTGGCCGCGAAGGCCAGCGCCAGCCCGGCCCCGGCCGCGAGCGCCCGCAGCCACGGGCCGGATCCGACGCCGGTGGCCGCGGCGACGCCCAGCAGCAGCACGGTGCCCGCGGCGGCCGGCAGGGTCAGCCGGTCCGGCAGCCGGCGTACCGCCAGGTCGACCAGGACCAACGGGACCGCCCAGGCCAGCCACCAGGCCACCGCCGCCCGCTCGGCCAGGGTGCCGTCGACCAGCACCAGGACCGCGAGGGCCGCGACCAGGGCCAGCTCCACGGCGGCCGGGGGCGCCCCGAGCCGCCCCCGGCAGGCCGGGCAGCGGCCCGCGGGGCCCAGCGTCGCCGGCCCGATCGGCGCGCCGCAGCCCGCGCAGCCGCTCCGGGTCGGCGACCCCGGGGGTACGCCGTACCGGGCGACGGCGAAGCGGAGGACCGGGGCGACGGTGACGAGGCGAAGAATCCCCAACACGGAGAGTGATTTCATCATCGCGCTTGTGTGACGGTCCGGTGTCGACGGAATGTCCGGGGTGTCTGCCGCGGTCGACGCGGCGGGTTCGCCCACCTCACGCGGCG
Organism: Micromonospora lacuserhaii; assembly: GCF_036902735.1. Classification (NCBI taxonomy): domain Bacteria; kingdom Bacillati; phylum Actinomycetota; class Actinomycetes; order Micromonosporales; family Micromonosporaceae; genus Micromonospora; species Micromonospora lacuserhaii. The sequence continues at coordinate 25,143 of NZ_JBAKHO010000009.1, forward strand.
CGACGGTCCGCACCGGGGGACGGATCGGGCGAGTCGCATCGACCGATCCCATAACCCCGGGCCGGACCGCCGGACCGGCCGCCGCGACGGTCCGATCCTCGAGCCGGACCGCACGATCGGGCGCCTTCGGCCCCACCGACCCACCGTCCTCGCCGTCCACCACCCCCGGCCACCTCCGCTCATCACTCACCGTGTTCGATTGAATTGCCTCTGTTGCATCGGCGGACGTCAGCCTATGCTCGCCCCTTGGGTACGACGCAACCCCCGGCAACAGGCGTCGGAGGCCACCAGAGACATCGAGTTCCACATTCCGCACAGATTCGCACAGGTAAATGCGACAGCACGGCAGACGAAGTCCGGGCGACATCATCCGGGCGCGCTGTCGCATGCCCGGAGGCCGCCCGGTGGTGGCCGCGTGGGCGTACCGAGGAGGGCACGGCGTTGCGTACACGGCATCCCCGCCGCTGGACAACCTGCCTGGTCATCGCCGCGACGGTCGGCGCGACCGCCGGCTGCGGCGGTGGCACCGGGGAGACCGCCGCCACGACCGGCGGGCGGGCCGCCGGGAAACCGGCGGCACCGACCGAAGCGGAGCGGGCGGCCGAGCGGTCCGCGCTCGCCGCCTACACCGGCTACCTGGACGCGTCCCGCACGGCGAGCCGGGAGAGCGACCCACGCCATCCCGGGCTCGCCCGCTTCCTGGCGGATCCGCTGCTCACCCGGGTCCGGGTCGCGATCGACCAGGCCCGCCGGCACGGCGCCATGCGAACCGGGACACTCCGGTCCGCCCCGACCGTCACCGCGGTCAGCCTGGACACCGTTCCGCAGACCGTCGAGATCCAGGACTGCCTGGACGCCACCGGCTACCGCCTGGTGTACGTCAAGGACCGGCGCGTGGTGCCCGGTTCCGGCGGCAGCCGGTACCTGGCCACGGCGACGGCCACCCGGTACCCGGACGGCCGCTGGCTGATCAACTCCGGCGCCGCCCACGAGGACCAGCCGTGCTGACCTGGGGAGGAGGGCGCGTCCCGGCTCGGCCGACCCGGGCCGGGACGCCCCGCCGGCTGCTCGCCGGCACGCTGCTGGCCCTCCTGGTGGCCGTCGCCGCGCCGCCGGCCGCACACGCCGGGGGCCCGGGCGGCGAGTGCCCGCCCGGCCAGAACGACTGTTCCGTCTGGGACGACGACCCGGGCGTCCCCGGTGATCCCGGAGGCGGTGGCGACACCGGCGGCAGCACCGGCGGCGGGGGTGGGACCGCCCCGAAGTGCCAGTGGAACGGCAAGCCACTGCCCTGCTACAACGACTTCCTCGGCTGGTTCAACAATGGCGACGGGTGCTACTACAAGCTGGCGGAGCCGCAGCCGCCCGCCCCCGAGGGCCAGCAGTGGTACGTGATCACCTGCAACGGCGGTGACCTGAGCGACCAGCGCGTGGCGCTGCGGGACGCCCCGCCACCCGGCTACGGCACCCCGCCCGACCCGGAGGAGATCGCCCGGCGGGTGCTGGCCAGGATCACCATGCTCCCGCCCCGGATCGCGGTCGCCCCCCGGCGCAGCACCGGCGCGGGTCTGGTCGGCCTGCCGGTCTGGATGTGGGCCAGCACCGGCCGGCAGTACTTCGGGAAGACGATCACCGACAGCGAGCGGGAGCGTGGCCTGCTGGTGACGGTCACCGCGACGTTCGACCGGATCGTCTGGAACATGGGCAACGGGGACAAGGTCACCTGCGCAGGCGCCGGCACCGAGTACTCCGCCACCGGGCGCTATGCCGGCAAGCCCTCCCCCACCTGCGGCTACGACTCCGGCTACGACCGGGCCGGCACCTACCGGGTCAGCGCCACCACGTTCTGGACCGTGCGCTGGTCCGGCGGCGGCGAGAGCGGCGTCATCCCGCAGACCCGCACCAGCGGCACCGTCCCCATCGAGATCGACGAGCTACAGGTGGTTGCCCGATGAGCCTGGCTACCCGCAACGGCACGCCGGTCGACGCGCCGGTCGCCCCACCCCGGGTGGTCCGGCAGCGCCGGACCCGGCCCGGGCTGCTCGGGCTGGCGGTGCTGCTGATCGCCCTCGGCGGCCTCGGTGCGGCCTTCGCGGTCACCTCGGTCCGGGCCACCGGCAGCTACCTGGCCGTCGCCCGCCCGGTCGAGGTGGGCCGGACGCTGGGCGCCGGAGACCTGGTCAGCGTCCAGGTCTCCGGTGGCGCGGGCCTGTCCCCGGTGCCGGCGAGCAAGCTCGACGAGGTGGTCGGCAAGCGGGCCGCGGTGGCGCTCACCCCGGGCACCCTGCTGACCATGGGCCAGCTCACCGACGCACCGCTGCTCGGCGCCGGGCAGCAGCAGATCGCGCTCAGCCTGGAAGCGGGTCAGGTGCCCGCCCGCAAGCTCCACCCCGGCGACAAGGTGCTGCTGGTCAGCACCCCGGACGACGACGCCGACAGCGCCGCGCCGGGCACCCGGTTCGCCGGCACCGTGATCGACACCGTGACCCCGGAGAACGAGGACGTGATCGTCTACGTGGCACTGCCCGTCCGGGACGTACCGGCCGTGGTGGTGCTCGCCGCGCAGGAGCGGATCGCCCTCGTCCTGACCGAGGCGGCCTGAGCATGGCGATCATCGCGCTGGTCTCGGCGAAGGGCTCGCCCGGCGTCACCACCACCGCGCTGGCCTGCACGCTGAGCTGGCACCGGCGGCTGGTGCTCGCCGAGTGCGACCCGGCCGGCGGGTCGGTGATGGCCGGCTACCTGGGCGGCGCGCTGGACGGGCCACGCGGCCTCGGCGAGCTGGCCGTGGGCGAGTTGCGCGACGGGAGCCTGGAGTCGACGTTCTGGTCCCAGCTGGTCGACCTGGACGCGCCGAAACGGGAGCGGCTCCTGCTGCCAGGCGTCGTCGACCCCGCCCAGGCCGGCAGCATCAGCCCGCTCTGGCAGCGGTTCGCCGACTTCTTCGCCTCGCTGGGACGCGGCCGGCCCCCGTTCGACGTGATCGTCGACTGCGGACGCCTTCAGGTCGGTGCGCCACCGTGGCCGGTGCTGCGGGCCGCCGCGGTGGTGCTGCTGGTCACCCGGGCCCAGTTGCCCGACCTGTCGGCCACCCGGTCGACGATCCGGGCGATCGAACGGGACTTCACCGAACACCGGGTGCCGCCGGGCACGCTGCGGCTGCTCGTGGTCGGTGACGGCCACGGCCGGGGCGAGATCAGCAAGGCGCTCGGGGTGCCGGTGATCGCGAAGCTGCCGGAGGACCGGCGTACCGCGCAGGTGCTCGCCGCCGGCGGGACCGTGCGGGCCGGACGGCCGCTGATGGGCGCGGCCGGTGGCCTGGAGGTGCCGGTCGGCGCGCTGCTGGACCGCCGCCGGGCCCGACTGGCCTGGCCGGTGCAGCAGGGGGTGCCGGATGCGGTCTGACCTGGTGATGGAGGCACGCCGTGCGGTTTGAGCCGGTCTCCCACGATCCGCGCGGCGAGCAGCCGGGCGCCACCTCGACGATGCCACCGGTGCCGGTGCCGGCGAACGGCCGGCACCACGTCGCCGCTCCTGCCGTCGGGCAGCAGGTCGCGGTGCCCCCGGTCGGGCGGCCCGCGCCCGCACCCACCCCGCCGCCCCGGCCACGGGTGGACTTCGCCGTGGTCCGCGAGCTGCGTCGGGAGCTGAGCGAGCGGCTCACCCAGTGGCAGCGCGGCCGGGAGTTCGACGCGGACGCCGAGGAGGTGGAGCGGGCCCGGCTGGCCGTCGCCATCGTCTCCGGGTACGCCGACTCGGTGCGCCGGGCCGGCACCCCGATGGACGCCGACGCCGAGCGGCTCCTGCTCGACCAGGTCACCGCCGAGCTGGTCGGCCTGGGCCGACTCCAGACGCTGCTGGTCGACGGGACCATCGAGGAGGTGCACATCCTCGGCTGCGACCAGGTGCGCATCACCCGGCACGGCGGCGGGGTGGACTGGGCCGAGCCGATCGCCGACAGCGACGACGAGCTGGTGGAGATCCTCCAGGCGGCCGCCCGCCGGGCCGGCGCCACCGAGCGGTCGCTCTCCACCTCCAAGCCCACCCTCGATCTCCAGCTGCCCGACGGCAGCCGGCTCGCGGCGGTGTTCCAGGTGAGCCGCCGCCCGTACGCGGTGATCCGCAAGCACAACACCCTGGACGTCAGCCTCGACGACCTGGCCGGCACCCGCCCCGACCTGGACGAGATGATCGACCCGCTGCTGCGCGACTTCCTCCGCGCGTCGATGCGGGCCGGGCTGAACATCATGGTCGCCGGGCTGGCCGGGGCGGGCAAGACCACGGTGATCCGGGCGCTGATGGACGAGATCCCGCCGGACGAGCCGTACGTGCTGCTGGAGGAGAGCCGGGAGCTGCTGCCCGCCCGCCGCGGCCACAAGCACCGGGCGGTGATGAGCTTCGAGTCCCGCGAGGGCCACGGCGAACGCGGGATGGACGGCCGGCCCGCCGGCGAGGTGAGCATCGCCGACCTGATCCCGGTGTCGCTGCGGATGGGCGTACTGCGGATCATCGTGGGCGAGGTCCGGTCCCGGGAGATCGTGCCGATGCTCCAGGCGATGACCACCAGCCGTGGGTCGATGTGCACCATCCACGCGCGCACCCCGGCGGGGGTGAGCGAACGGATCATCGAGCTGGCGCTGGCCCACGGCCGGGAGATGACCGTCGACCAGGCCCGCCGGATGGCCGGCAACGCCCTCGACCTGATCGTCTACGTCACCGTCGAGGACGAGACCGCGATCGGCGGACGCAAGCACCGGTTCGTCTCCCATGTGGAGGAGGTGATCGGGGTCGGTGAGGGCAACCGGATCGTCACCACCACCGTCTTCGGTCCCGGCCCGGACGGCCGCGCCGTCCCCCGCCACCTGCCGGAACGCATCCGGGACAACCTGCTCCGGGTGGGCTACGACGCGCGTCTGCTGACCCGCTTCATCGAGGCCGGCGCCGGCGCGTGGCGCCGCCCCCGGCACAGCCGCCTCGCCGCCCCGGCCCGCCGTCGGTGAGCGCGAGGAGTGAGCCGGGTTTGCGAGCCCCGCAGTCGCGAACGGAGGTGGCCCGGTGAGTGAGATCGCGCTGATCGCGCTCGTCTCCGGTGCGGCCTGCGTCGGTGGGCTGGTGCTGGCCGTGGTGGCGCTGGTCGGCACCCGGACTCCGGTCCGGCCGGCGTCCACCGGGGCCGGGCTGCGCCGGCTCTGGCGGGGCTCCGGGACGAGCCACCGCGAGCAGCGGACGTACCAGCTCCTGCTGGGGGCGGCTCTGGTCGCCGGCGCGCTGGCCTTTCTCATCACCGGGCTACCGGTGGTGGGGCTGATCGTGGCGGTGGCGGTGCCGGGCACCCCGTGGCTCTTCGCGGTGGGCCGGGCCGAGGAGCGGGCGATCGCCCGGATCGAGGCGGTCGGTGAGTGGACCCGCCGGCTCCGCGACGTCTCCGCCACCGGCCAGGGCCTCCAGCAGGCGATCGTCGGCACCATCGCCACCGTCCCCGACGGGATCCAGGAGGAGGTGCGGCTGCTCGCCGCCCGGCTCCAGGCCGGCTGGACGGCCCGCGCCGCGCTGCTGGCCTTCGCCGACGAGATCAGCGACCCGGTCTGCGACCAGGTGGTGGCCGCACTGATCCTGCACCTGACCGACCGGGGTGAGCGGCTCGGTGACGTGCTGGGCTCGATCGCGTCGGCCGCCGCCGCGGAGGTGGCCACCCGACGCGAGGTGGAGGCGAAGCGGACCCAGCCCCGGTTCGCGGTCCGCTTCCTCACCGGGATGACCCTGGCCGTGCTGGCGTACGGGCTGCTCAACAGCGAGTACATCCGGCCGTACGGGACGGTCCTCGGGCAGCTGGTGATGGCGGCGCTCGGCGCGGCGTTCGTCGCGCTGCTGATCTGGGTGCGGTCGATGAGCCAGCCCCCGCCCCCGGCCCGCTTCCTGCCTGCCCCCGACCCGGAGGAGGCGATCGCGTGATCGTCAACTGGCAGCTCGCGGTCGCCGTGCTCGGCGGCGCGGCGATCGGGCTGGGCCTGTTTCTGGCGGTACGGGAGGCGCTGCCGGCCACCCCGGCGCTCGGCCCGGCACTGCGCCGGCTGCACCAGCCCCCGGGAACCGCCACCACGCCCACCCGGGGTCCGGACTGGCTGGGCGGGTTCTCCCGCTGGCTGAGCCCACCGCACCGGCAGCTCGCCCTGATCGACCAGACCCCCGAACAGTACGCCCTGTCCATCCTGGTTTCCGGCCTGGTCGGGCTGGCCACCCCGGCCGTCGCCGGGGCGCTGCTCTTCCTGGCCGGGGTACCGCTGCCGGTGGTCGTGCCGGTGCTGGGCAGCATCGGGATGGCGCTGGTCTGCGCGCTGCTCGCGCACCGCGCGGTGCTCGCGAAGGCGGACGCCGCCCGGGAGGAGTTCCGCCAGGCGGTCTGCGCCTACCTGGACCTGGTGGCGTTGCAGCTCTCCGCCGCGCACGGGCCGGTGCAGTCGTTGGAGCGGGCCGCGGCGGTCTGCGACGGCTGGGTCTTCGACCGGATCCGCGAGTCGCTGCGGATCGCCCAGATGCAGATGCACTCCCCCTGGGACGAGCTCCAGGAGCTGGCCGACCGGATCGGCATCGCGGAGCTGGGCGACGTGGGCGCGATCATGCGCGCCTCGGGCAGCGAGGGCGCCCAGGTGCACGAGAGCCTCCGCAGCCGCGCCGACGCGCTGCGAGACCAGATCCGTACCGACAACCTGACCCGCGCCGAGGGGATCACCAGCCGGCTGGACATCCCCGGCTCGCTGCTGGTCTTCGTCCTGCTCGCCTTCGTCCTCTACCCGTTCGTCGCCCGCCTCTAGCAAGACCGACCCCGAGAAGGAGCAGTCCCATGCACGTCGTCACGTTCCTCTACGTCGCCGCGGTGGCGCGCCTGTCCGAGCTGCGCCGGGAGGCCGACCGTGGGGACAGCCCGGTCCCGACCGCCGTGATCATCGCCGGCCTGGTGGTGGCGGGCATCGCCGTCACCGCCCTGGTCCGGACCAAGGCCACCACCTGGATGAACAACATCCCGAACAAGTGATCCGGACGTCCCTGCCCGCCACGCTCCCGGACCGGGCGGCCCCCGCCCGGTCCAGGGGTGGGCTCCGGGCCGTCCGCCGCCGGCTGACCAGCGGGGGTACCGACCGGGGTGCGAACCCGGTCGAGCTGGCCGTGGTGATGCCGGCGGTGCTGCTGCTTCTCTTCGCCTCCGTACAGCTCGCCGTCTGGTTCGTGGCCCGGTCGACCGCGCTGAACGCCGCGCAGAGCGGAGTCAACGCGCAGCGGGTGCTCCAGGCGCCGGCCGGTGCCGGCGAGGCCCGGGCCACCCGGTTCCTGGCCGCCGCCGGCGACTGGCTGGTCGGTGCGAACGTCCGGTGCGCCGCCAGCGCGACGGAGGTGACCTGCACGGTCACCGGCCGGTCCCTGACCGTCGTACCCGGGGTCCGGTTCGGGGTACGGCAGACCGCGCACGGCACCGTCGAACGGTGGACCGAGCCGTGACCGCCGCGCCGGAGGGTCGTACCCGGGGGTCGGTGTCGGTGGAGGTGGCCGTGCTCGCCCCCGCGTTCATCGTGTTGATGGTGCTGGCCGGGATGACCGGCCGGGTCGCGGTGGCCGACGAGGCGGTGGAGGCCGCCGCCCACGACGCCGCCCGCGCGGCCTCGATCGCCCGGGACGCGGGCAGCGCGGACCGCGCCGCCCGGGACGCGGCCCGCCGCCGGCTCGACTGGCGGGGGCTGAACTGCGCGAGCGCGCCCCGGGTCGCCCTGTGGGGATCGACCCGGACCGCGTCGAAGGTGTCGCTGAGCGCGGCGTACCGGCAGCCGCTGGGTGAGCCGGTCAGCATCTGGGTGCAGGTGAGCTGCACCGTCTCGCTGAACGACATCCGCTTTCCCGGGCTGGCGGCCTCGGGTGGCACGAGGAACGTCGAGGCGAGCTTCGCCTCCCCGTTGGACAGTTACCGGAGCCGGCGATGACCACCCGGCCGACCCGAGACGAGGGCCGGATCAGTCTCTTCCTGGCCGTCGCCATGCTGGGTGTGCTGGCGATCATCGGCGTCTCGTACGACGGCGCGGGCCAGCTCCGCACCCTGCAACGCGCCGACGACCTGGCCGCCGAGGCGGCCCGCAGCGGCGGCCAGATGATCGACCGGGCCAAGGCGATCGAGGGCCGCCCGAAGGTGATCGACGAGCGGGCCGCCCGCGCCGCCGTCGGGCAGTACCTCGGCGGCCTCGACGACGTGACCGGCTGGCAGGTGGCGTTCCCCGTGGTAGCCGGCGAGAAGCAGATCGAGGTCCGGGTGACCGTCGTCTACCGCCGGCACATGCTCGGCCTGATCGGCATGAACCGCACCGTCACCGTCACCGGTGAGGCCACCGCACGGGCGCTCACCGACCGACCGTAGGAAGGGAAGGCCGCCATGACCGCACCTCGCGGGTCCGCCGTCCGGCGGACCGGGCAGCTGCTCACCGGTTTCGGGTCGCTGGTCGTCCTGGTCGCGCTGCTGGCCGGCGCGCCGGTGGCGCTGCTCGCCTTCGCCGGCAATCCGCTGCCGGACCACCTGCCCAGCCTCGCCGCGGTCGGCACCGCGCTGACCAGCCGGGACGACGGTCAACTCTTCCTGCGCGCCCTCGCCGTGGTGGGCTGGTTCGGCTGGGCGACGTTCGCCTTCTCCGTACTGGTGGAGCTGGGTGCCCAGGTGGCCCGGCGGCCGGCGCCCCGGCTGCCCGGAATGAGCCGGCAGCAGCGGGCGGCGGCGGCGCTGGTCGGGTCGGTGGCGCTGATCATCGCGGCCAGCCCGGCGGCGAGCGCGGCGACCGCACTGTCCTACCCGAGCGCGGCCCCGGCCGCGACCGCCCTGGCGGCCCCGGCGACGACGACGCTGGCGCCGCGTACCGCCGCCGCGCCGGGCGGCGGGCAGCCGGCGGTGTACCAGGTGGCGCAGGGCGACTACCTGGGCGAGGTGGCGGAACGCTACCTGGACGACTTCGACCGTTATCCGGAGGTGGCCCGGCTGAACCGGCTGCCCGACGCGGACCGGATCCACCCTGGTCAGCTCATCAAGCTGCCCGCCGGGGCCGACGACACCGGCACGCGCCGGCACGCCGCCGGGCACCTGGTCACCCCGCGCAAGCCGGCCCCGCACCCCCCGGCGACCTCGCCGACCGCGCCGAAGCCCACCGGACCGCAGAGCCCCACCGGGCCGCAGATCCCCACCGGACCGCAGGCCCCGACCGGGCAGCCGGGTCCGGGTGGCCAGGCGGGTCCGGGTGGCCAGCCGGGTCCGGGTGGCCAGGCGGGTCCGCAGCGGTCGGCCGGGGCGGTCACGCCGGCCCCGGGGACCCGGACGCCGCACGGCAAGGTCGGACCGTCGACCCCGCAGACCGCCCGGCCGCAGACCGCGCAGCCGCCGGTCGAGAAGCCGGCGGGGGCGCCCCCGGCGATGGCCGCCGGGGCCTCCCGGGCCACCGAGGACGACAGGATGAACCGGCCGCTGGCCGTCTCGGCGGTGCTGGCGGTGGCGAGCATCATCGGGGCGCAGATCGGTGCGGTGCTGGGCCTGCGTCGCCGCCCGGCCCGGGTCACCGCGGGCCGCACCTCGGCCGCCCGTACCCTCGCCGCCCGCACCTCGACCGCGCGGACCTCCGCCGGCCGGGCGGCCGCGAGCCGGGCGTCCGCGGCCCGCGCCCTGGTCTCCGGCCGGCACCGCCGCGACTGACCCTCGGGTACGCGCACCGCACGGCCATGATCGCGCTCGAACATGGATGTGGTGGCCTCCCGCTAGCCGGGAGGCCACCACATCCGGGAAACAGCACGATCATGACGCGGCGCCGGCAGGCGGCGGGCGGCCGGCGACGGGTCAGGGAAGCTTGGTCTGGAGGACGCCGTCGACCACCCGGGTGGGCAGGAGCTGCTGGTCGTTGGCGGACGGCCCGTGCACGACCTCGCCGCCGTTGAGCCGGAACGTCGACCCATGCCACGGGCAGACCACACAGTCGTGTCCGTTGATCTTTTGCACCTCGCCCTGGCCGAGTGGTCCGCTCTGGTGCGGACAGCGCTCCAGCATCACGGTGATGTCGTCGCCGTGCCGGTAGACGATCACCGACACGTCGTCCACCTCACGGGTGATCAGCTTCCGCTCCGGCAGCGCGGCCAGGTCGGCGATCGCCTTCCACTCGTCGGTCATCAGGTGCAGCTCGGAGATGCTCTGGTTGACCTGCGCGCCCTGCTTGTACGCCAGGTGCCCACCGATGTACGCCCCGGCGCTCGCCGCGGTCAGCCCCAGGTACGCCAGCGTCCGGCCCGTCCCGTGCCGGCCCCGCAGCCGGGCGGCGAGCGAGCCGGCGTAGAGCGCCAGCCCGATCGAGTTGGAGGCGGCGTGCACCAACCCGACCCGGCGCTGGTCCCGCGCGAGGGCGGCCCAGTCGTTGAGCCCCGCGACGGCGGCCGGTACGGCGCTCACCGTGCCCAGGGCGACCAGCGTGGTCGCGGCGCGCCGCTGGCCCGGCAGCAGGTCGACCACCGCGGCGCTCATCCAGGCACCCACCGGCACCTGCACCATCGCGGGGTGCAGCGGGTGGCCGAGGAAGACCCCGTGCAACAGGTCCCGGACCCGCTGCGGCCGCAGGGTTCCCTGCACCACCCGCTGCAGCCGGTCGCCGAACCGGTCCAGCTTCGCGTTCTGCTCGATCTTCGTCATCAGCGCTCGCACCCTGTCCGACTTCCCGGCAGGGGTGGTCGCAAACCGGGCGGCGGGCACGAATCCCCCGCTCGGGTGACGTCATCGCCAGTCGGCGACCTTCGGGTAGATGGTGGCGTCCCGGTAGAGCTGGTCCAGGTTGCCGCCGAACGCCCGCAGGGTGCTCCGGTCATGCACGGTGATCTCCACATACAGGCCGTGGACGTTGTACAGCTGAAGGGAGGCCCCGCCGTCCATGGCCGTACGGCGACGGGCCGGATGACCGTCCAGCGTGGAGTCGGGATCGCCGAGGACGGCGCCGTCGCCCGATTCGGAGGCGCGCGGCATCATCAGCACGACCAGGGGCCAGTCCCCGAACTTCGTCCGGCCGCCGGCGCTGTACGCCAGCTCCACGGTCCAGCCGCCACGGGCCCACCTGCTGACCTGGTACGAGATCGGCTTCAGGCCGGCCGGGAGCACACCCAGGCGTGCCGGCAGCCGGACCGGCCGGTCCACGCCGTAGCGCACGTCCGCGGCGATCCGATGGGCCAGCAGGCGCGGGTCGGTGCCCTCCGGCGCCCGCTGCACGATCACCTCGGCCCAGGCACCCGGGGCGTACTCCCAGCGCAGCGCCGTGGACCCGGGATCGGGCGCAGCGACGGTGTTCCACCGCGCACTGCGGCCGTTGACCGGCTCGGCGGCCTCCGCGCCGGCCTTGCCCGTGGCGCTGTCGGATGTGGCGAAGTCCCTTTCGATGCCGAGGGCGATGCCACGGCCCGCCGGCACCATCCGCAGGTCGACCATCAGGCCCGGGTCCTTGGCGGCCGGCGACACCGGCGTCGCCGCGGTGAGCGCGAGCTGGTCGGCCCGCGTCGTGACGGTGCGGTCGGTCACGCCGTCCGGTAGCCAGCCGAAGTCGGCGTACTGGCGGGAGGGAGCGAAGGCGGCCGGGGCACGCGAAGGCATCGGGGCGGTGCTGGCCGCCGTCGGGGTCGGCGTGACCGCGGGCGTGGCGGGCGTCGGCGCGGCCTGCCGCTCGAGGATCGCGGGCGCGGCGACGAGGACGGCGGCCACGGCGAGGCCGGCGGCGGCCACCACCCCGACCCGGCGCCGCCGTACGGTCCGGCGCCCGTCGCGTACGGCCCGGTCCAGGTCCACGGCCGACGGCGGAAGCGGTACGTCTCGCAGCGGCGTGAGCAGCTTCTCCTCCATCACTTCCCCTCTCCGGTGATCGCGTACGTGGCGGTGCCGAGCAGACGACGCAGGTGGGCCAGGCCCTGGGAGGTCTGGCTCTTGACGGTGCCTGCGGTGCAGCCGAGGGTCTCGGCGACCTCGTCGACGGGTCGGTCGTGCAGGAAGCGCAGCACCAGCACGGCCCGCTGCCGGGGCGGCACCTGGGCGAGCGCGGCGCGGAGCACTTCCCGGTCCTCGACGGTGTCGCCGGGGGGCAGGGGTACCCGCTCGGGTGGCGTGTCGACCAGCCGTACCCGGGACCAGAGCCGGCGTTTCTCGTCGAGGAAGACCCGGATCAGCACGGTCCGGACGTACGCGTCGAGGTTGTCGGCCTCGCGGGCCCGGCGCCAGTTGACGTAGATCCGGGTGACCGCCGCCTGCACGAGGTCGTCGCCGCGGTGGGCGTCCCCGACGAGCTGGCAGGCGATCCGGCGCAACGCCGGCAGCCGCGCCGTTACGTACTCGACGTACTCCTGTTCCAGGTCCCGCCGCATCCACCCACCCCGATCGTGAACGATTCCACCCCGCTGACGGGGCCGGCACAGCGGCGGGTTGTACGCGCCGCCGACTTTCCGCCAGCCGTGTCCTGTCGGAGGTGGTGGTTAGCCTCGGTCCATGTCTCGCCACCGCCTCGATCGGGTCCAGGCGCGCCGGATCGCGGTCCGCGCCCAGTTGCTCGACGCGCACCAGCCGGCCGATCTCGGCACGGTGCTGGAGAGGTTGACCTTCCTGCAACTGGATCCGACGGCGGCGGTGGCGCCGAGCGCCGACCTGGTGGCGTGGTCCCGGCTCGGCGCCCGCTACCGCCCTGAGGATCTGCTGCTGGCCGTGGAGCGGGACAGGGCGGCCTTCGAGCACCGCGCGATGGTGCGGCCGATGACGGATCTGGGGCTCTACCTGGCCGAGATGGCCGCCTGGCCACCGGAGGGGCGCAGCCGGGCCTGGCTGGCGGCGAACGACTCGTTCCGGCGGGACGTGCTGGACCGGCTGCGCGACTCGGGCCCGCTGCTGTCGCGCGAGGTGCCGGACACCAGCGTGGTGCCGTGGCCGTCGACCGGCTGGACGAACAACCGCAACGTCACCCAGATGCTGGAGCTCCTCGCCGCCCGCGGCGAGATCGCCATCTCGGGCCGGGTCGGGCGGCAGCGCCGGTGGGACCTGGCCGAGCGGGTCTATCCGCCGGGCACGCCGACGGTGCCGTTGGCCGAGGCCCGGGCGAGGCGAGACGAGCGGCTGCTCCGGTCCCTGGGCATCGCCCGGTCCATCGTCGTCGGGGACGCCGGTGAGCCGGCGGAGGTGAAGGGCACGCCGGGTGTCTGGCGGGTCGACCCGGCGATGCTGGGTCAGCCGTTCGCCGGGCGTACCGCGATGTTGTCGCCGTTCGACCGGCTGATCCACGACCGGAAGCGGGCGCTGGAGCTTTTCGACTTCGAGTACAAGCTGGAGATGTACGTGCCGAAGGTCCAGCGCCGCTGGGGCTACTTCGCGCTGCCGGTGCTGCACCACGACCGGCTGGTCGGCAAGGTGGACGCGACCGCCGACCGGAAGGCCTCGACGCTGCGGGTGGACGCCGTCCACGAGGACGTCCCGTTCACCCCGGAGCTGGCCGCGGCGGTGGGCGCGGAGCTGACGGCGTTGGCGTCCTGGCTGGGCCTGGCCGGAGTCAGCGGGGCGGTCAGTCCGGCCCGACGGCGGGCACGCTGACAGGACCGCGAGGACACGCGGGCCGCGGGCTCAGTGACCGCCCGTCCATCGATTGGCGTGCAGGGCCTCCGCGAGTGGACGCTTCTGTCGCCAGCCGTGCCGGGCCAGGTCCGGCACCTGCTCCAGGTGGGTCACCGGCCCGACGCAGAGCCAGGCCACCGGGCGGACGTCCGACGGAATGCCCAGCAGGTCGGCGAGGAAGGCCTCCCGGTAGAACGACACCCAGCCGACACCGAGCCCCTCGGCGGTGGCGGCGAGCCAGAGGTTCTCGATGGCCAGGCAGACCGAGTAGAGGCCGGCGTCGGCGATCGCGTGGCGGCCCAGTACCGCCGGCCCGCCCCGGGACGGCGAGTAGGTCACCACGATCGACAGGGTCGACTCCAGCACCCCGTCGATGCGGATCCGGGCGAACCGATCGGCGGCCTCCCCGGAGAGGGTCGCCGCGAAGACGTCCCGCTCGACCTGCACGTGCTCGTGGAACCGGCGGCGAAGCGCGGCGTCGCGCACCAGGATGAAGTCCCACGGCTGCGTGTAGCCGACACTGGGTGCGGCGTGCGCCGCGTCGAGGATCCGGTGCAGGGTGTCGTCCGGCACCGGTTCCCCGGTGAACTCGGCCCTGACGTCCCGGCGTCGGTGGATGGCGGTGTAGAGGTCCACGGCAGGCTCCCGCTGCGCTGGGCCCGCCCCGGAAGGTCGGGCGGTCGCATGATCGTTGCCGCCGCCGATGCTAGCCGCCGAGCCCCGACCGCGTACCGCAGAGGTCGCGTTGGGCCTGGCGTGCGGACGCCGCCGGCGGCATGCTGTCCCGATGGCCGTACACGTCACGCACGACGGACCGGTGACCACGGTGATCCTCGACCGGGCGGCGTCCCGCAACGCCGTCGACGGGCCCACCGCCCGGGCCCTCGCCGACGCGTTCCGCTCCTTCGAGGCCGATCCGGACGCCGCCGTCGCGGTGCTCTGGGGAGCCGGCGGCACCTTCTGCTCGGGCGCCGACCTCAAGGCCATCGGCACCCCCAGCGGCAACCGGGTCGAGGCCGACGGCGACGGCCCGATGGGACCCACCCGCATGTCGCTGTCCAAGCCGGTCATCGCCGCGATCTCCGGGTACGCCGTGGCCGGCGGCCTCGAACTGGCCCTCTGGTGCGACCTGCGGGTCGCCGAGTCCGACGCGACGCTCGGGGTGTTCTGCCGGCGGTGGGGCGTCCCGCTGATCGACGGCGGGACGGTGCGGCTGCCGAGGCTGATCGGTGAGAGCCGGGCGATGGACCTGATCCTAACCGGCCGCCCGGTGCCCGCCGCCGAGGCGTACGCGATGGGTCTGGTCAACCGGCTGGTCGCGCCGGGTGAGGCCCGGGCGGAGGCCGAGCGGCTCGCCGCCGAGATCGCCCGCCACCCGCAGACCTGCCTGCGCAACGACCGCGCCTCGGTGCTCGCCACCGGCGGCCTTGCCGAGCCGGAGGCGCTCGCCACCGAGCTGGCGTACGGGATGGAGTCCCTGGCGACGGACGCGGCGGCCGGCGCGGCCCGGTTCGCCGCGGGCGCCGGCCGCCACGGCACCGTCAGCTGAGGTTGCGCAGGGCGTCCTCGATGGCCCGGTGGAACGTCGGGTACGCGTAGATCATGTGCCGGAGCTGACTCAGCGGCACCGCCGCGTGCACCGCCACCACCAGCGCCGACAGCACCTCGCCGCCGGCCGGGCCGACCGAGGTGGCACCGATGAGCACGCCCTGGTCGGCATCGGCGACCAGCTTGATGAAGCCCTCGTTGCCGACCTTGTGGATCCAGCCCCGGGTCGACGACGACAGCTGCGAGAGGCCGACCTGCACGTTGATGCCACGCTCGCGGGCCTGCTTCTCGGTGAGCCCGACCGCGCCCACCTCCGGGTCGGTGAAGGTGACCCGGGGCAGCGCCCGGTAGTCGGCCCCGGGCACGGTGCCGGCCCCGCCGCTCGTGCCGGCCGTGGCCGTCGCCCCGCCGACCCCGCTGACCGCCCCCATCGCGCCGCCCACCACGCTCGCGGTGCCGCTGGCGTCCGCGCCACCCTCGGCGTGCCGGGCGTGGTCGAGCAGGTCGGCGATCACGATCCCCGCCTGGTACATGGCGATGTGGGTGAAGGCCCCCTCGCCGGTCAGGTCACCGACCGCCCAGATGCCGTCGGTGACGTGCATCCGCTCGTCCACCGGCAGGTAGCGCTGGGAGGCGTCGATCGAGACGGTGTCCAGGCCCAGCTCCTCCAGGTGCGCCCGGCGCCCGGTGACCACCAGCAGCCGCTCGGCGCTGAAGTCCTGGTCGCCGGAGTGCACGGTGAACGTGGTCCCGTCGTGGCTGACCCGTTCAGCTTTGACCCCGGTACGGATCTCCACCCCGTCGGCGCGCAACGCGGCGGTGGCCACCTCGGACGCCTCCGGCTCCTCGACGGCGAGCACCCGCTCGAACGCTTCGACCACGGTGACCCGGACGCCGAACCGGGCGAAGACCTGGGCCAGCTCCAACCCGATCGCCCCGCCGCCGAGGACCAGCAGCGTCTCGGGCAGCTCCTCGACCTCGATCGCCTGGTGGTTCGTCCAGTACGGCGTGTCGGCCAGCCCGTCGATCGGCGGCACCGACGGGCGGGTGCCGGTGCCGAGCACGATGCCGTGTCGGGCCTGGAACACCTGCTCGCCGACGCGTACCCGGCCGGGGCCGTCGAGTCGGCCGCTGCCCCGCAGGAACCGGCCACCCCGGCCGGTGAACCGGTCCACCGCGGCCTGGTCGTTCCAGGTGTCGGTGGCCTCCTCCCGGATCCGCTTCGCCACCGGGGC
The DNA here is from genome assembly GCF_036902735.1 of Micromonospora lacuserhaii. Classification (NCBI taxonomy): domain Bacteria; kingdom Bacillati; phylum Actinomycetota; class Actinomycetes; order Micromonosporales; family Micromonosporaceae; genus Micromonospora; species Micromonospora lacuserhaii. The sequence continues at coordinate 41,556 of NZ_JBAKHO010000009.1, forward strand.
CCAGTCCGGCTGGACCTGCGCCGAGCCGGCCAGCTCGTTGACCCGCCGCGCCTCGGCCAGGGAGTTCGCCGCCCTGATCATCATCTTGCTCGGGATGCAGCCCCAGTAGGGGCACTCGCCGCCGACCAGGTCCCGCTCCACGCCGACCACGCTGAGGCCGGCCTCGGCGAGTCGCCCGGCCACCTCCTCGCCGCCCACGCCCAGCCCGACCACGACCACGTCCACCAGTTCCGGCTCCGCCATGCCGCCAGCATCGCGCACCAACCTGGGGCCGGCCATCGGTCCGGGTGGGAATTCCCGCGCCGGTAATCATTCCCACCGCCTACCGTGGCCGGATGCACGCACGCTTCGCCCCGGTCCGGGACTGCTTCCACGACCTGCTCGCCGACGGCCGGGAGACCGGTGCCGGCCTGACCGTCTGGTACGACGGCCGCCCGGTCGTCGAGCTGGCCGGCGGTGGCTCCGCCGGTCGACAGTTCGCGCCGGACACCCTGGTGGACGTCTACTCGGTCGGCAAGCCGGTGGCGGCGCTCTGCCTGCTCATGCTGGTCGAGCGGGGGCGGGTCGACCTCGATGCGCCGGTGTCGACCTACTGGCCGGGCTTCCGCGCGCCGGCGACCGTCCGGCAGGTGCTCAGCCACACCGCCGGGCTGCCGGCGTTCCCGGTGCCCAGGCCCGCGGAGGCGATCGCCGACTGGGCGCTGCTCTGCACCGACCTGGCCGCCGCCGAGCCGGAGTGGGCGCCGGGGTCCGTCGCGGGCGAGCACGCCTGGACGTACGGGCACCTGGTGGGTGAGCTGGTCCGGCGGGTGGACGGGCGGTCCGTGGGGCGCTTCCTGGCCGAGGAGATCGCCGGGCCGTGGCGGCTCGATCTGGGCTTCGGTCTCGGCGCGGCCGACCAGCGGCGCTGCGCCGACCTGTCGTACGGCGATCCGGGGTGGCCCGACCGGATGCGCGGTGAGCCGGGGTCGCTGCGGGCCCGGGCGGTGGACAACCCGCCCGGCGGGCGGGACCTGGCGGTGGTCAACAGCGCGCTCTGGCGGGGCGCAGAGATCCCGGCGGTCAACCTGCACGCCACCGCGTCCGGCCTGGCCCGGCTCTACGCGGGTCTGCTGGCCGGCGGCACCCTGGACGGGGTGCGCCTGTTCGGCCCCGAGCTGGTCGCCGAGGCCACCCGGGTCCAGTACGACGGCCCGGACCTCGTCCTGGGTCGGCGGGTGTGCTGGACGTTGGGCATGCAGTGGGAGCCGGACGGCAGCTGGGGCATGGGCGGGATCGGCGGGAGCAGCGCCTGGGCCGACCCGGGGCGGGGCTACACCTTCGCGTACGCGACCGCCCGGCTCGCCGACCATGACCGGGTCGACGAGCTGGTCGAGGCGCTGCACTCCTGCCTGTGACCGGTCAGCGGTCGAGTCGGGTGTAGTAGCGGACCAGCGGTAATCCGACGAAGCCCGCCTTCTCGTACGTCCGCCGGGCCGGGGCGTGCCCCTCGTCCCCGCCGGTGCCGACCACCGCCAGGGTGACCCCGGCGGCCTTGAGCTGGTCCAGTGCGTACCCGGTCAGCCGGGAGCCGATTCCCCGACGCTGCTGGTCGGGGTCGACGGCGAGCATGTAGATCTCACCCTCGGTCCGGTCGGCGTTGATCCGGATCGCGACGAAGCCCACGGGCCGCCCGCCCACGACGGCGACGTGGACGTCGTTGCCGGTGTCCCGGCAGACCTCGGCCACGGCCCGCGCCTGGCTCTCCCGCCAGTCCGGGTAGATCGCCCGGTAAACGGGTTCGCCGAGCACCTTTCCGAACGAGGCGAATACCGGCGCCCAGGCGCGGAGCGAAAACTCCACCACGGTGGGGATCTCGGCGAGGTCGAGTGGACGGATCTCGGTTCGCATCGGTCCAGGCTGGACCGCGTCGCCGATCGGGGCCAGCGACTTTCCGCCGGCGACTTCGGCGGCGACACTTTCTGTGACAGGTCAAGCTGGTTACCGTGGGTCACGGCCGCCGTCGGACCGGACCACCTCCTCCGGCCCTTTGCTCTGCTGCCCTGGATGCAACACCGGAATGACCAGGGGCGCGATACGCGAATGCCTGCTGAGGCGATCGATCCACGATGACGGCAAGTTACCGTTGCCTGGAGGGCAGCAGAGCAAAGCGTGCGAACGGCTGTCCCGGCGCCAGCTGGAGAGCAACGCTCCGTGACCCCGACGGTCAGCGCATCCAGACCGGGTCGGCGCCCGGCACCTCCAGCGGCTGCGGGTAGTCCAGCTTTCGGCGAACCTCGGCGGGCAGCCGCCACGGCTGGTGCACCGCCTTGCCGGCCACCGCCGCCAGCTCGGGCACCCACCGCCGGACGTAGCCGCCGTCGGGGTCGTACCGTTCGGCCTGCCGGACCGGGTTGAGGCTCCGGTACGGGCGGCTGTCGTTGCCGGTGCCGGCCACCCACTGCCAGTTGCCGGAGTTGTTGGCCACGTCCCCGTCGAGCAGCCAGCGGGAGAAGACCGCCACGCCGGGCCGCCAGTCCAGCCCGAGCACCTTGGTCAGGTAGCCGGCGGTGATGAGCCGGGCCCGGTTGTGCATCCACCCCTCGGCCCGCAGCTGCCGTATGCCGGCGTCCACGATCGGCATGCCGGTCCGCCCCTCGGTCCAGGCGTCCATCGCGTCCGCGTCGTACCGCCAGTCCTCGGTCGCCCCGCGCCGGTACGCCTTCCCCGAGATCTCCGGGAAGGCGGCGGTGACCTGGTAGTAAAAGTCGCGCCAGCAGAGCTGCCGGACGAACGGCCCGTCCCGGCCGCCGGCCCGGTTCGCCACCGCCAGCGGGGAGAGGCAGCCGAACCGCAGGTACGGGCTGAGCCGGGACGTCTCGTCGCCGGCCATGTCGTCGTGGATGTCGTCGTACCGGTCCAGGGTCGGCAGCCATGCGGTGAGCCGCCGCCGCGCGACGCTCTCGCCGCCGACCGCCGCGTCCGGCGACTCCCCCTCCGGCGGCGCCGGCAGCGGGCCGACCCGGACACCGTCGGGCAGGCTGATCCGGTCCGGCGCGGCCAGCTCCTCCCGCCAGGCCGCCCCCTGCCAGCTGCGGAAGTACGGGCTGAACACCCGGTAGTGGTCGCCGCCGGTCGGCCGCAGCGCGCCCGGCTCCACGATCGTGACGCCGGGGAAGAGCCGCAGGTGAAGCCGGTGCCGCTCGCACTCCTGAAGCAGCCGGCGCTCGCGGCGGCGGGCGTACCGGCTGACGTCGGCGGAGAGGCCGATCCCCTCGGCGCCTACCTCCCGGGCCAGCCTGATCGTCTCGGCCACCGGGTCGCCCCGGCGGACCACCAGGTCGCCGCCACGCTCGCGCAGCGCCTCGCGCAGCCCGGCGAGGCTCTGGTGCAGGAACCGGGTGCGGTTCGGCGAGCGGTCGGCCAGCGCCGGGTCGAGCACGTAGAGCGGCACGACCCGGTCGAAGGCGGCGCAGGCGGTGGCGAGCGCCGGGTGGTCGTGCACCCGCAGGTCGCGGGTGAAGAGCACGACCGCGGTACGCCCGCTCACGGCAGGGCCGGTCCCGGTACGACGACGGGGGTGCCGGTGCGGGTGAGCAGGGCACGGCTGGCGACCGCCATCCGGCGTCGCTGCGGAACCAGGGCGCGCCGGACGAAGACGTCGTAGTCCTGCGCGGCCACCTCGTCGAGGATGCCGCCGTAGAGCGCGTAGGCGGTGCGCATGCAGGCCTGCGAGGCGGGGGCGAGCAGGGTGATGCCGGGCGCGGCGGCTGCATAGTGCGCCTGGGCGCGGGTCACCTCGTACTCGATCAGGTCCCGGATCTTCGCGGTGGTGCGGCCCTGCGCCTTCGCCGCGAGCAGGTCGTCGCGGGTGACGTTGAACTTGGCCAGGTCCTCGTCGGGCAGGTAGGTGCGGCCCCGGTCGAGGTCCTCGGCGACGTCCCGGATGAAGTTGGTGAGCTGGAAGGCGAAGCCGAGCTGGCGGGCCGGATCGCGGGCCGCTGCAGGGTCGGAGCTGCCGAGGATGGGCAGCATCATCGTGCCGATGACCGCCGCCGAGCCCTCCATGTAGTCGAGCAGGTCGTCGTAGGTCGGGTACGACATGACCGTGAGGTCCATCGCCATGCTGCGCAGAAACGACGCAAAGTCGTCGCGGTCGAGGTCGAAGACGGCGATGGTGTGCAGCACCGCCGGGAGCAGCGGGTCGTCGACCGGCTCGCCGTGCAGGCCGGCGACGAAGCGGGAGGACCACTCGTCGAGCCGGGCCGCGCGCTCGGCCGGCGGCAGGTCCTCGGTGCGGTCGACGATCTCGTCGGCGTAGCGGGTGAATCCGTACAGGGCGTGCACGTGCCGCCGTTTCCATGCGGGCAGCAGGCGGGTGGCGAGATAGTAGGTACGCCCATGGCGTTTGTGCAGCTCCTGGCAGCGCGCATAGGCAGCGGTGAGATCCGTGTCCACCGGCCCTCCTCGAAATTCGACGCAGCAATCGACGCAACTCGTAACCCTAGGGTACGCTCGCCCACATGGCCAACGACGCAGTTGCGGGTAATGCGCTCCGCGTCGCGCCGGCTCAGCCGGGAGCGACGGACGATCCGGTCCGCGGCGTGCTGGCCGCGTTCACGAAAGACCTGATCAAGGGCGTGGACGACACTCTCGCGGCGTTCCTGGCCGCCGAGGTCGCCTCGCTCACCGAGATCGACGCAGCGATGGGCGGATTCGCCGCAACGGCGCGCGACAACGTGCTGGCCGGTGGCAAGCGGGTCCGCCCCACCTTCGCGTACTGGGGCTGGCGCGGGGTGGTGGGCGGGGCCGCGCCGCTGCCCACGGTGCTCCCGGCGTTCGCCGCCCTGGAACTGCTGCACACCTTCGCACTGGTGCACGACGACGTGATGGACGGCTCCGACACCCGGCGCGGCCTGCCCACCGCGCACCGCGCCGCCGCCGCCCGGCACGTCGCCGCGGGATACACCGGCGACCCCGGCCGGTTCGGCGAGGCGGTGGCCGTGCTGATCGGCGACCTCTGCCTGGTCTGGGCCGACCGGCTGCTCAGCCACGCCACCCTGCCCCCGGCCCGGCTCTTCGACGTGCGGCGCTGCTACGACCAGATGCGCATCGAGACCGTCGCCGGGCAGTACCTCGATGTGCTCGGCGAGAACGACGCGGCCAACTGGTCGGTGGACCGGGCGCTGCGGGTGGCCCGCTACAAGACCGCCAGCTACACCGTCCAGCGGCCGCTGCTCTTCGGCGCCTGCCTGGCCGGCGTCGCCGCCGACGCACCGCTGATCGCCGCGTACACCCGCTACGGCCTGGCCGTCGGCGAGGCCTTCCAGCTCTGCGACGACCTGCTCGGCGTCTACGGCGACCCGGCGACCACCGGCAAGCCGGCCGGCGACGACCTGCGCACCGGCAAGCCGACCGCGCTGCTGATGCTGGCCCGGCAGCTCGCCACCCCGGGCCAGCGGCGCGCACTGGAGCGCGCCGGCACGGTCACCGGCCCCCGGGAGGTGGCCCGGCTGGCCGAACTGGTCGCCGACACCGGCGCGGTGGCCCGGGTCGAGCGGATGATCTCCGACCGGGTGACCGAGGCGCTGACCGCGCTCGACACCGCGTCGATCGACGAGACGGCGCGCACCGCGCTGACCGGTCTCGCCACCGCCGCCACGAACCGGCAGGCATGATGAGCGACTTTGCGAAGGAGGTGGTCACGTGCGCACCGTGAACGGACGTACGGACCGGGTGGTGGTCGTGGGCGCGGGCCTGGGCGGGCTGGCGTGCGCGCTGCACCTGGCCGGCAGTGGCCGGCAGGTGACCGTGGTGGAACGCGAGCCGGTGCCGGGCGGCCGGGCCGGCCGGCTCAGCGTCGACGGCTACGAGTTCGACACCGGACCGACCGTGCTCACCATGCCCGACCTGATCGCCGAGGCGCTCGGCGCGGTCGGCGAGGAGCTGACCGACTGGCTGGACCTCACCCCGGTCGACCCCGCCTACCGGGCCTACTACCCGGACGGCTCGACGCTGGACGTCATCACCGACACCACCCGGATGGCGGCCGAGATCTCCCGGGTCTGCGGGCCCCGGGAGGCCGACGGCTACCTGCGGTTCGTCGACTACGCGCGCAACCTGTGGAACTGGGAGCGGGCCGACTTCATCGACCGCAACCTGGACGCCCCGACCGACCTGCTCACCGCCAACCTGGTGAAGCTGCTGGCCAACGGCGCGTTCCGGCGTCTTCAGACGAAGATCAACCAGTTCTTCTCCGACCCGCGTACCCAGCGCATCTTCTCCTTCCAGGCCATGTACGCCGGCCTCGCCCCGCACGACGCGCTGGCCATCTACAGCGTCATCGCGTACCTCGACTCGGTGGCCGGGGTGTACTTCCCGCGCGGCGGCATCCACGCGGTCTCCCGCGGCATGGCCGGCGCCGCCGAGAAGCACGGCGTGCAGTTCCGGTACGGCACCACGGTGACCCGGGTGGAGACCGCCAACGGGCGGGCCACCGGCGTGGTGACCGCCGACGGCGAGCTGATCCCGGCCGACGTGGTGGTGCTCAACCCGGACCTGCCGGTCGCCTACCGGGACCTGCTGCCCGAGGGGCGGCAGCGCAAGCTGACCTACTCGCCGTCCTGCGTCGTCCTGCACATCGGATCGAAGCAGGGGTATGAGAAGATCGCCCACCACAACATCCACTTCGGGCGCAAGTGGAAGGGCACCTTCGACGAGGTGATCCGGCGCGGCGAGCTGATGACCGACCCGTCGCTGCTGGTCACCAACCCGAGCCGGACCGACCCCTCGGTCGCACCGGCCGGCCGGCACACCTACTACGTGCTCGCGCCGGTGCCCAACCTGCAACGCGCCCCGTTCGACTGGCGCGGCGACCTCAGCCGCCGCTACGCCGACCAGCTGATCCACACGCTGGAGGAGCGCGGGTACGTCGGCTTCGGCGACGGCGTCGAGGTGCTGCGCACGATCACACCCGCCGAATGGGAGGAGCAGGGCATGGCCGCCGGTACGCCGTTCGCCGCCGCCCACACCCTCTTCCAGACCGGGCCGTTCCGCCCGTCGAACCTGCACCGGACGCTGTCCAACGTCGTCTTCACCGGCTCCGGCACCCAGCCCGGCGTGGGCGTGCCGATGGTGCTGATCTCGGGCAAGCTCGCCGCCAACCGCATCACCGGCGCGGGTCGGTGACCAGGTGACCTCTCGGGAAGGACACCTGGTCGAGCTGGTCGACGACACCGGGCACGTGCTCGGCGAGGCCACCGTGGCCGCGGCGCACCAGGCGCCGGGGCGGCTGCACCGGGCCTTCTCGGTGCTGCTGGTCGACCCGGCCGGCCAGGTGCTGCTCCAGCGGCGGGCGGCGGCGAAGACCCGCTTCCCGCAGCGCTGGGCCAACTCCTGCTGCGGCCACCCCCGGCCCGGCGAGTCCCTGGTCGAGGCCGCCAACCGTCGGCTGGCCGAGGAGTTGGGCGCCGGCCCGGTGGAGCTCGCCGAGGTCGGCGTCTACCTCTACTACGCGGAGGACCCGGCCACCGGCCGGGTCGAGTTCGAGTACGACCACGTGCTGCGCGCCGACGTGGCGGCCGACGTCCAGACCCGGCCGGATCCCGACGAGGTGTCCGAGCTGCGCTGGGCCGACCCGGCCCGGCTGATGTCGGAGATCGACGCCGACCCGCGCACGTACGCACCCTGGCTGGGCGGAGTGGTCAGCCGACTGCTGCGCCCGAACAGGTCCACCGGCGGTCCCGCCGGCGACACCATCCCGCCCGGTGTTCCGGCGGACGACGCGTCGGAGCGGTCGGGTGGCCGATGAGCCGCTGAGCGCGGGGGCCGTCGCACGCCGACTGGGCGTGGCGGTCACCACGCTGCGCACCTGGCACCAGCGCTACGGCCTCGGCCCCAGCCAGCACGTACCGGGTCACCACCGGCGCTACACGCCGGCCGACCTGGCCCGCCTGGAGGTCATGCGCAAACTCACCGCGGAGGGCGTCAGCCCGGCCGAGGCCGCCCGCTGGGCCAAGCAGAGCCCGGCGGTCAGCCCCGCCCTCGAACAGCGGTTGCGGGCCGGGGTCGGCCGCGACGGCGGCGGGCAGACCATCCCGGTCGGCCGCGCCGGACCGGCCGCCCGCGGCCTGGCCCGGGCGGCCATGCGGCTGGACTCCACGGCGATCAGCGGGGCGATCTCGCACGCCCTGGCCACCGACGGCGTGATCGCCACCTGGGAGAGCCTGCTCCGCCCGGTGCTGTTCGGCATCGGCGAGCGGCACGCCGCCACCGCCGGGCTGATCGAGGTGGAGCACCTGATGTCCCGGTGCGTCTCCGAGGCGTTCTCCGCCGTGGCAAGCCGGGGACGCCCCACCGGGCCGGCCCGGATCCTGCTCTCCTGCGCCGACGAGGAGCAGCACACCCTGCCCCTGGAGGCGCTGGCCGCCGCGCTCGCCGAGGCGGGAGTGGCCTACCGCACACTCGGTGCCCGGGTGCCGGTGGCCGCCCTGATCGAGGCGGTGAACCGGACCGGCCCGGCCGCGGTGGCGGTCTGGTCGCACACCCGGGCCACCGCCGACCCGGGGCAGCTCAGCGCCCTTCTCGCGATGCCCCGCCGGCCCCTGCTGGTACTGGCCGCCGGGCCGGGCTGGCGGGCCGAGACGCTGCCGGCCGGGGTGGTGCGACCGGTGGACCTGGCCGAGGCGGTCTCGCTCGCGCTGGCCGTACGGGACTCGTTGGATCAGTCGACAGGGGACTGACCAGGGCTGCCACTTTGCGCGCGCGTCCACTACCGTCGGGGCGTCCGCGTAGCCGATCCCCTCGGAGTGACGATGCGTCCACCTCCTGTCCTGGCGGTCGCCCTCGGCCTGGTTCTTCTGCTCGCCGGCTGCGGGGAACAGACCGGGACGACACCGCAGGCGGACGGCGCGACGGCGGCGGCCACCCCGAGCGCGCCGCTGCCGCCCGAGCCGACCCGGACCCCCCCGGCGCCCCGGCCCACCCCCAAGCCCTCGGCGAAGCCCCCGCTGCGGGCGCTGCCCGCCAAGCTGCCCGCTGGGCTCAACCGCACCACCGGAGTACGCGGGGTAGCGCTCACCTTCGACGACGGCCCCAGCGCGGCCTGGACGCCGAAGGTCCTCGACCAGCTGCACGCCGCGCACGTCACAGCGACGTTCTGCGTGGTCGGCGTACAGGTGCGCAGGCACCCGCAGCTGGTCGCCCGGATCGTCCGCGAGGGTCACCAGCTCTGCAACCACAGCTGGCGGCACGACATGGACCTCGGCCGGCGACCGGTGGCCGAGATCCGGGCCGACATGATCCGGACCAACGAGGCCATCCGCCGCGCCGTCCCCGGAGCGAAGGTGCCGTTCTTCCGTCAGCCGGGCGGCCGGTGGACCGCGGAGGAGATCGCGGTGGCCCGGCAGCTCGGGATGCGGCCGCTGCACTGGAGCGTCGACCCGCAGGACTGGGCGAAGCCGACCACGCCGACGATCATCCACCGGGTGGAGGGGGCCGCGCGCCCCGGCGCGGTGATCCTGATGCACGACGGCGGGGGAAACCGGGGCGGCACCCTCGCCGCCTGCCCGCACCTGATCTCCGACCTCAAACGCCGGTACGGCATCGTCCCGCTCCGCTGACACCCCTGCTGACCTGCGGTTATGCGGTACGGTGTGCCGCCGGCCATACCGGTTTGGCCGACCGACGGGGCATGGCATATGCTTCTCATGCCTCCGGCGGGGCCGGATGGGAGCAAGTCCGCTTGAAGTTGCGAGTATGCAATGATGGCGGGGCCGCCCTCATCGTCTAGCGGCCCAGGACGCCGCCCTTTCAAGGCGGTAGCACGGGTTCGAATCCCGTTGGGGGCACGGTCCGACTCCGGTCGGATGCAACAAATGCTAGGTCCTGTGGAGCAGTTGGAGTGCTCGCCGCCCTGTCAAGGCGGAGGTCGCGGGTTCAAGTCCCGTCAGGACCGCCAGCGCCGACGCCGCGTGAACCATTGCGCGGCGTTCTGCGTATCGGAGCATGTGACCCTCGGGTAGCATGACCCGGAGCACCACGGCCAGGTAGCTCAGTTGGTACGAGCGTCCGACTGAAAATCGGAAGGTCGGCGGTTCGACCCCGCCCCTGGCCACATAGCCTTTCGCCGGGCTACAGAGATCCCCACCAGCGGAAACGTCGGTGGGGATCTTGCTGTTTGTGCCCTCGTTGCATCGATGCCCATTGCCCGCAGTTGACCGCCCTTGACCCTTGATCGCCGCCGTTGGCTGCACGTTCGCTGCACGTCCTCTGCCAGCGGTCCCATGCAACCTCTGGCGAAGCGGTGTCATCCTGAGGCAGTGACTCACCCCGCGGCCACACGCCCCTCCGCCTCGATCCCCCGTGCCCTCCTAGCGGCCGTGGTCCCAAATCTTCTCGTGCTGATCTGGCTCGTCTCATCCCTCGCCGGCTACAGCTCGATCGGCAGCGTCTGGACGACTGTCCTCGCGCTCTTCCTGCCCGTGAACGTGACCCATCACGTCCTCGACCGCTTGAAGGATCGGCTACCCGCCCGGGTCAATCGGATCAACGACGTGCTTGGCAAGGCTCTGGTCGTCATCATCGTTGCCCTGGTCGGTCTTGCCCTCGCGACCCTGACGTTTTGATCACCGGGCTGACCGCCTCAGCCCCACATGGCAGCTCCCTAACCACTCGATCACCGGAACGGTTTGGCGGCCATCCTGGAGTCGTCTGGCCCCCGCCGGAGGCATCGTTTGTATCGGCCGGCGCGGCCCGCTTGCGGGCCGCCTTGATGATCTGACCTGGCCGACCTGATGAAGCGACTCGGGCACTCGTCCATGGCGGCGGCCCGCCGGTACCTACACGCCGTCGACGGCCGTGATCGTGAGATCGCCAAAGCCCTGTCGGAACTCGCTGCGCACGGTGATGTTGCACGGCTGCCTCGGCACATCACGATGCGGAACTAGTTGCACGTCGGTTGCACGGCGGCCTTCGTCGGCACTCTGACCTGCGGAGATGCAGGTGCCTGAAAATCGGAAGGTCGACGGTTCGACCCCGCCCCCGGCCACATAGCCTTCGCCGGGGCTACACGAGCGCCGATCAGCGGAAACGCAGGTCGGCGCTCAGCTTTGTCTCCAACGAGCCCTGCTGTCCGGTCTGACCCTGGTTGACCCTGGAATCCGGATGGCCGACCCAGGCACGTGGTTGCGGGCCCATGGATTGCCCACGACGGCCTTGGGATTGCTCCGTTATCCGAGGTCCGGGCGGCGCAGCGTCAGCGATTGGAACCGGTGGCCGCGGCCGACGTCCACGGGGTGAAAGTCCACGACGTCGAACGAGGCGGCGGCGAAGCCGAGCAACTGCTCATCGGTGCGGAACGAGAAGAAGCGCGGCGGCTTGTGCTCGTCGTCGCTGATGGGACCTTCGGCGCTCTCGTTGCCTCCGTACACGCCGACGAAGAACAGCCCGCCGGGGCGCAGGATCGCCTGGATCGCCGCGAGGACCGCGGGCAGGTCGTGGTTGGGCACGTGCAGCAGGCAGTTCATCGCGAACACCGCGTCGAACGAGCCGGCCGGGAAACCCAGGTGCAAGAAGTCCATGACATGGGCCTCGATGCCCTTGGCCCGACAGCGCTCGACCATCACCGGCGAGAGGTCGGACGCGACGACGGCAAAGCCCTCCTGCTGGAAGTAGGCGCTGTCCTGTCCGGTGCCGGCGCCGATCTCCAGCAGCCGCGCGCCCGGCGCCAGCCGGTCACGGAACGCCTGCCGTTCCGCCAGCTTCCACGGCTCCTTGGTGAGCGCGTCACGCCACGCCGCGTGCGAGTCGTACGCCTCACGCAGCGGGCTGAGCACCTCGTCGTATCGGACCGTCATGTCGACCATTATCGACGGGCCGGGACGGTCACGATGTCCCGCCGCGACGGCCCCGACGCGTGGCGGCTGGTGCGGCCTATCGGGTCTCCTCGTCGGGCAGGGCTAGACCTTCCAACCTTCCCGGACGGGGACAAGGTGGAGCCCTGCCGGACGTACGACCTTGTCCCCGTCGACCCTCCCCTAAGGGCCTCGGCGGGGAAGGTCCTGATGGTGGGCCGGGCGGAACGGATCGAGACTGGCCACATGACAGTGGGAAGAAACCTCCGCCACGTGATCGGTCGGCTCGCCACCTCGTGGCGGGCGGCGTACGGCGCGCAGGGCCGCCGGGCCTTCGGCTTCTCGCTCCGCGCGGTACCACTGGCCCTGCGGCAGGCGGCCCGAGCGGCCGGCACGGGACGCCTCCGGGTGCTGGCCCGCGCCCTGCTGACCCTGCCGATCGCCCTCGCCTCGACGGTGCTGACCGCCACCCTCGCGTTCCTGGTCCTGATCAACGTGCTGGCCTATCCGTTCCGCAGCCTCCTGGGCCTGCCCGGTCCGACCGACGGCGGGTACCAGGACTCCTGGGGCGGGCCCACCCTCGCCGGCGCCTGGGCCGTCCACGCCGGTCTGGTGCTGACGCTCGTCGTTCCGGTCGTGGCGTGGGCCGTCCGAGGGCTCACCAGCCTGCAACACCGACTCACCGGTGTCACGGCCACCCGCGCCGGCACGGCTCGACCGACGCCCGTCCGGTCGACGCCCGTGCGGCCCGCCCCCACCGGGCGGGCGTCCGTCGAGCCGGCGCCCGTCCGGGCGGTCGCCGCGCCGGTGGGGCGTGCTCCGGTCGCCCGCGTACCCCGGCTGGTCGTCGTCGGTGCGGCGGTCGCCCTGTTCGTCGGGTTCTCGCTGACCGCGCACGCCATGGGCATCGGCGACAATCTGCTCTGGTTGCCCCGCGACCTGACCAGCTCCCTGGCCCTGGCCGTCACGGTCGCGCCGCTGGCCGCGCTCCCCCTCGTCACCGGCCCGGCCCGGTGGCGCCGCCAGCACTGAACGCCCCCGGTTGCGGCACACCGCCGCCCACGCCGACCGGGGCCGACCTCGAGCTCGCTGGCCGAGGTCAGCGGTCGGGGCGTTGGCGCCGCTGGGCCATCCCGCCCTGGATCGCCTCCCAGACGCTCCGGCCGGCCTGCCGCAGGGTCTCCCCCGCCTGCCCGGCGAGCTGGGACGCCTGAGCCGCAGCCTCCTGCGCGCGTTCCCCGACACTCTGCGGGCGTTCGCCGCCCTCCCGGCCGGCTCCGACACCGCCCTCCGCAGCGCCGGACGGACGTTGGCCGCCCTCCTGCCCGGCTTCCGCACCCGGCCGGGCACCTTCGGCACCGCCCCGAGCGCCGGGCCGGGCGCCCTCGGCAGCGCCCCGCTCCACACCCGCACCGCCTGCCGCGGCAGCGCCAGGCCGGGTACCCTCGGGGCCGCCGCGCTCCGCACCGGCACCGCCGGCCCCGGCAGCACCGGTCGGGCCTGCACCGGCGGCGCCACCCGTGGCGCCCGTACCCCCGGGGGGAGCGGGCGTGGACGGCGCGGTCGGGCCGAGTGGGGGCTCCGGCGGCGAACCCACCGGCGCCGGGCCGGCCGGCGACTCCGGCCGGGGCCCGACGGTCCGTTCCGGCCGGACGGCCCTGGGAACCTCGGGTCGGGCCGGCCGGGGGGTGTTGACGCCCTGCGGGTGGCCGGGTGACGCGGGGGGCCGGCGAGCGCCCGGCGACGCCTCGGCTCGCAGGTCGTCGGGGACCACCGTGCCGGCCCGGTCGGCCACGGCGCCGATCGAGGTCACCGGCTGCCCGACCTCCCGGCCGGCCTCGCCGATGACCGGCGCCGTCGCCTCGGTGACCCGGTTGGCGAAACGGTTGACGTCGGTCAGCGCCACGTCGGCGCTACGGGCCAACGCCTGGATGATCTCCGGGTTGCGGTCGAGGGTGGTCAGCGCGCGGTCCAGGATCTCCACCAGCCGCTCCAGCCGGACCTTCAGCAGGGCCTCGGCCTGGACGCCCTCGATGTCCAGCTCCACGCCCGCCAGGTGCACCCGCACCCCGGCGTCCAGCTGAAGGAGGTTGGCCAGCCGGACGCGCAGCGACACGTCGGCGTCGAGCTCGTTCACCGCCAACCGGATCGCGTCGACCGACACGTTCGGGATGTCGAGCAGGACGTCCGGCTCGACGTCCCGCCGGTCCCCGGTCCGCTCCGGCTCGGGTGGCCGTGCCCCGATCTGGCTCATGCTTCCGCTCCCCGTCGGGCGGCCCCGGCGCCGGGCCACGTCAGCCGCGGTTACCCGGTTTGCGGAGCGCCATCCGTGGCCCCGGAGGCACGCTCCGGCTCGCCGCGGAACCCGATGTCACTGTCCGGAAGGAGGCAGAGACGCGAAGCTGCACAGCGAGGCATCAGCCGGTATGGTCCGGGCCTATGGGACAGGAGATGGCGGATCCGGACCACGTCCGTCAGAACGTCGAACGGTACTGGCTCCGCAGCAGTCTTCTCGTCCCCGCCACCGCCGAGCAGGCGTTCGCCGTCTTCACCGGAGCGCTGACCGACTGGTGGGTCCGGGAATACACCTGGTCCGGACCGGCGGCCCTGGCCGAGTTGGGGATGGAACCCCGGGCCGGCGGGATGCTCTACGAGATCGGCCCGTACGGCTTCCGCGGCGACTGGGGCCGGGTGCTCACCTGGGATCCGCCCCGCCGGCTCGTCTTCACCTGGCAGCTCGGCCCGGACCGGGTGCCGGTGCCGGACCCGGCGCGGGCCAGCGAGGTCGAGGTGCTGTTCCTGCCCGACGACTCGGGGCAGACCCGGGTCGAGGTGGAGCACCGGCACTTCGACCGGCACGGCGAGGCCGCCGAGGGCTACCGGAAGGCGCTCACCGCCGGCTGGCACGAGCTGCTCAGCAGGTACCTCGCGGTGGTCTCCCGGCGGAGCTGACCGCTCACCGCCCGATCCCCGGCGGCGCGTCGGAGCCGTCGACCACCCCCGCGCCGCCCAGCTTCGCCCGGCGTCCCGCCGCGGCCCCCGGGCCGAACCCGCTGCCGGCCAGTCGACGGCGCGGCGCGCTCCGCAGCCGCGGGTAGACCTCGGTCACCCGGCGGGCCACCCGGTCGGAGCGGTCCGCGAGGACCAGCGCGACCGAGGGCTCGCCGCGCTCGGCCACCGCGCCCGCCTCGGCCGCCCGCAGCCGCTCCCCGACCACCCCGGCGAAGCCGGCCAGCCAGGAGCGGCGGAAGGCGGCGGGCTGCTCGCCGGCCGGTACGACCGCCGCGGCCAGCCCGTGCGCGGCCTGGACCAGCAGCGAGGTGAAGAGCAGGTCGACGCGTTCCAGGTCGCTGGCGAAGCCGAAGAGGTGCAGGGCGAAGCCGCTGCCCTCCCGGCGGCGTACGCACCGGCAGCGCAGCGGGTCGGCGACCGCGGCGAGCAGCGCTGCCTTGTCCCGGGCGTACGGGGCGGGCACGTCGACCACCCGGTCGCCGACCGGATCACCGGCCGGGTCGCGGGCGGCCAGCAGCGCCCGGTCGACGCCGTAACGGGCGATCAGCTCGGTGGCCTTGGCGGTGAAGGCGGCGGACTCGGCGGCCGTGCAGGCCGGGTCCTCCGCCTTGGCCAGCAGCTTGCGGACCTTGCTGAGCATCGCCTCGGACATGGCTACCAGAGCTATCACAGAAGTTTCACGGGTTCGCCACCGCCGGCCCGGACATCGACCGGTACCATCGCCACGCTCAGCTCCCTGTCCGCAACACAGGGTCCACCCCCATCCCTGGAGGCACCACATGGCATCACCGGTCGCCCGCCTGACGGCAGGCACGGCGGCGCTGTCGCTGCTCGCCCTCGGCGCACCCGCGCAGGCCGCCCCCGAGGCCGACGCGACGGCCAGCCCGACGACCAACCTGGCCGCACCCCTGGCCACCTGCTACGGCGGCGCGGTCCGCTCGTACTTCCAGACCGGCTCGTGGGGCGGCGAGGCCGGCACCTACCGGACCACCAGTCGCTGCCGCGACATCAACGTCCGCAACGCCAGCGCGTTCGGCACCGAAGCCTGCGTGGTCTTCGTCGACAAGACCGAGAGCTGCAACTACCTGACCTACCTGAAGCCGGGGTCGAGCTGGACGGCGGTGGCCACCAACGTGCGCGACGGGGTCAACTTCCGGGTCCGCTTCTCCAACCTGCGCTACCAGTACGATCCGCTGATCGCCTACCACGCGTTCTGACCGGCGCCGGCGCGGCGCCCCGGGCCCCTCCGGCCGGGCGCCGCGCCGTCACCCGGCCCGGTCGCGCAGGGTGGCCACGGTCGAGCCGGCCAGGGTCAGCAGGCAGTCGGGCAGCTGGCCGTCGGCGACGGCCGCCCCGAAGAGCGCCTCACCGGTGTCCGCGTCGTGGTTGGCGTACGCGCTGACGAAGCGGGCCACCCAGCGGGCGTCGTAGCCGGCCTCGTCGATGCCGGGAAAGTCGAGCGCGCAGGCGCCCGGTGGGGGCGGGTCGCCCACCATGGTGGCGGCGAGACACCAGGCGACCCCGTACGCGCCGGCGAGGCCGGCCCGGTCCACCACAGCGTCGAAGGTTCCCACCACCGCGTCACCGTCGCCGGCCAACGCGGAACGGAGGACGGCGGTCGCGTCGTCGAACGTCTGGTCGGGTACGTCGGTCACCTGCGGAACAGTAGGACGACCGGTCAAGCGGTGACCCGGCACAGCGCGGCGGTGACGCAGCGTACGGGCAGGTGTCGGGCCGCCGACGCGGGCAGGCTCCACGCTCCCGTGATCCGGACGGGCACGCTATCGTGCCCAGCGGACCTCCCCGGAGGAAGGAAGACAATGCTCGTAACACGCGGCCCGCGCGCAGCCATCGTGGCGGCCAGTGCGGCGTTCCTGCTCGTCACCAGCGCATGCGGGACGACCGACAAGCCTGAAGAGGCAGCCACGCCGCAGGTTCGCCTGTACGGCACCGACGGCAACATGCTGAACTCCTTCGCAGCCGAGCTGAAGGACAACGCCAACCTGGTCGACGGCATGAAGGGCACCACCCCGCTCACGCCGTTGGCCGAGGACTTCAAGGAACGACTACGCGCCGTCGACCCGGAGTTGACGGACTTCCTCTACGCGGCGGAGTCGTACGACGCCGTGATGATCAGCGCGCTGGCGGCGCAGCTGGCCGGCACCACCCGGCCGTCGGAGATCGCCAAGCAGATCGTCGGGGTGACCAACAACGGGCAGCGCTGCACCGAGCCGGTGAGCTGCCTGGCGCTGGCCCGCGACGGTCAGGACATCGAGTACCGCGGCCCGTCGCTGAACCGGGCCGGGTTCACCGACGCGGGCGAGCCGGCCACCGCCAGCTACGCGACGCTGCACTTCGACGACCAGAAGATCAACGACGCGAAGACCGAGTTCGTCGGCGCCGGGGACGAGACCGGGGCGAGCACCAAGAGCCCGCCGAAGCCGAGGAAGCAGCGGGGCGGCCGGACCGACCGCAGCGACGGTTCGCCGCTGATCCTCGGCGGCCTGCTGCCGAAGACCGGTGATCTGGCCCTGGCCAACCCGCCGCTGGCGGCGGGCGCGGCGCTGGCGGTCAAGGAGATCAACGCCGCGGGTGGCGTGCTCGGCGAGCCGGTGGTCTGGATCGACGGCGACGACGGCACCAGCCCGGAGGTCGCGAAGGCCACCGTGGCCTCCCACATCCGCAAGAAGGTCCAGGTCATCATCGGTGCCGCCGCTTCCGGCATCTCCAGCTCGGTGCTGCCGGACGTGGTGGCGGCGGGCCGGATCCTCTTCTCCCCGTCCAACACCGACTCGGGGTTGACCAACGCGGAGGACAAGGGGCTCTACTTCCGTACCGCCCCGCCGGACAGCCTCCAGGGCCGGGCGTTGGCCGACGTGATGCTCCGGGACGGGCCGCACAAGATCGTCCTGGTGGCCCGGAAGGACTCCTACGGTGAGGGCCTCCAGGAGACGGTCCGGGCGGAGTTGGAGCGGGCCGGCGTCGGCGGCGACCGGGTGAAGCTGCTGACCTACGACCCGCCGGCCGACGCCAAGGCGCCGCCGGTGGACTTCTCCGGCATGGCGAAGGACATCAAGTCGTACAGCCCGGAGGCCGTGCTGATCATCGGCTTCAGCGAGAGCGCGGGGCTGATCAACGCGCTCGCCGACGCGGATGTGTCGATCCGGCACTGACCACGGAGGACGACGGCCGCACCGGTGGACCGGTGCGGCCGTCGCGCGTCGCGGGGCGGTTCAGCGCGGGCGCCGCCGCTCCAGGAAGTCGGTCATCCGCCGGCGCTTCTCCTCGTCCTCGAAGAGCACCGCCTGGCTGACCAGGTCGAGGTGCGGGTGGGCGGCGGCCGGCGCGTCCACCGCCAGCTTGGTCAGTCGCAGCGCCAGCGCCGAGCCCTTGGCCATCTCGTCGAGCAGGCCGTGCGCGGTGGGCAGCAGCTCGGCCGGCTCGTCCACCACCCGGTTGACCAGGCCGATCCGCAGCGCCTCGTCGGCGTCGACCCGGCGGCCGGTGAAGAGCAGCTCCTTGGCCCGGGCCTCACCGATCAACGCCGGCAGCCGGTACGTCGCGCCCGCGCCGGCCAGGATGCCCAGTCGCACCTCGGGCTGGCCGAAGACCGCCCGGGCGGTGCAGACCCGCAGGTCGCAGGCGTACGCCAGCTCGGCGCCGCCGCCGAGCGCGGGGCCGTCGACGGCGGCGACGGTCGGCATGGGCAGCGCCCGGATCCGGGCGAAGGCCGCCTGGTTGATCGCGGCGAGGGCGTCCAGCCGACCGCGTTCGCGTAGCTGGGCGATGTCGGCGCCGCCGGCGAAGATGCCCTCGGCGCCGCCGGTGAGCAGCAGCAGCCGGGGACGTGCCTCGAGGTCGGCGCAGACGGCGTGCAGCTCGCCGATCAGGTCGGCGTCGATGGCGTTGCGCTTCTCCGGTCGGTCCAGCGTCACCACCAGCCGGTCCGGCAGTTCCTCGATCCGTAGCCCGCTCATCGCTTCTCACCGCCTTCCCACCGGTAGAAGCCCTGGCCGGACTTCTTGCCCAGCTTCCCGGCGGCGACCATCTCCTCGAGCAGCGGTGGCGGCGCGAAGCGGTCCCCGTACGCGGCCTGCAGGGTCCGGGCGATGTCGAGCCGGACGTCCAGGCCGACCAGGTCGGTGAGCTCCAGCGGGCCGATCGGGTGCCGGTAGCCGAGCACCATCGCCTTGTCGATGTCGCCCGCGCTGGCCACCCCGTCGGCGACCATCCGGATCGCCTCCAGGCCGAGGGTGACGCCGAGCCGGGAGGTGGCGAAGCCGGGCATGTCGCGTACGACGACGGGGTCCTTGCCCAGCCGGCCGGCGAGCGCGACGGCCGCTGCGGTGGTCTCCGCCGCGGTGGCCGGGCCGACCACGACCTCCAGCAGGGCCATCGCCCAGACCGGGTTGAAGAAGTGCAGCCCGAGGAAGCGGTCCGGCCGGTCGAGCCCGTCGGCCAGCTCGGCGATCGGGATGCTGGAGGTGTTGCTGCCCAGCAGGGCCGGCCGCAGCCGCTCGGCGGCGCGCAGCACCGTCCGCTTCAGGTCGGGTCGCTCGGGCACGGCCTCGACCACCACGTCCGGCTCCGGGGCGACCTCGTCCAGGGCCCCCCGCAGGGTCAGCCGGGCCCGGCTCGCGTCCGCCTGCGCGGCGTCGAGCTTCCCGCGCGCCACCGCCCGGTCCCACAGCTCCCCGAGGCGGGTGGCGGCGGCCTGCGCCCGGCCCGGGTCCACCTCGACCAGATCGACGGCATGGCCCGCGCCGGCCGCCACGTAGGCGATGCCGAGGCCCATCGTGCCGGCCCCGACGACGACAAAACGACCACTCATGACGCTCCCTCGCTGCGCGCGGCTGCGCACGGGGTCTCCGTCGCGTCGCACCGCTCGCTTCGCTCGCTCATGGGTGCGACCCTATGCAGCACCTCGCCGGGCGGCATGCGTGGGGGAGCGCCCGGTCGGGTACAGACGGCGGTCAACACCGAGGGAAGGAACCAGTCGACATGAGCCAGGCACCGGAGAGCGTCGAAAGCACGGGGACGGCCGGCGAGACCGTGGAGACGCGGGGCGACGAACGCGTCGACCTGCTCCGCGCGGACACCAACAACGACGGGAAGACCGACGTGTGGGTGGTGGACACTGACGGCGACGGCAAGGCCGACCTGTTCCAGTTCGACACCGACGGTGACGGCAAGGTGGACATCACCATGGTCGACATCGACGAGGACGGCACCCCGGACGAGGTGGTCGACGGTGACGGTGGCCTGCCGCCGGAGCAGCTCCCCCCGACCGTCCAGGTCTAGGCCGCGCCGGGGCCTCCGGCTGGCCGGGGGCCCCACCGGCGGCTCAGCCCGCCAGTCGCAGGGTGGCCAGATAGTACGGGGCGTCGCGGTCGTCCACGTCGGTCAGTCGCCAGCCGGTGCCCGGGACCAGTTCGGCCAGTTCCTCGGCCGAGCAGACCAGGTAGTCGAACCAGTCGGTGCCCAGCTCCCGGTAGCGCAGCCGGAGCCGGAGCTGGCCGCCGAACCGGCCACGCCGCCGGTTCAGCTCGTGGTAGCCGGTGTGCACCGGGTCCGTCGTGCCGTACGGGTCCGTGCCGTGGGCGATGACCTGCGCGCCGGGGCGGGCCATCGCAGCCAGCGCGGCGAGGAACGCCGGTGCCCGTTCCCGCCCCTCGATCAGCCCGAGGTTGTTGCCGAGCAGCAGGAACGTGTCGTACCGGCGGCCGGCGGCGACGTGCTCGTCGACCGTGGCGTGGACGAGCTGCCGGACGCCCCGGTGCCGGCAGACCCGCAGCGCGCCGAGCGAGGTGTCCAGCCCGGTGGCCGGGACCCCGCGTTCCTGGAGCACCAGCGCGATCCGCCCGCCGCCGACGCCGATGTCGAGCGTCTCGCCGCGGGCCCGGTCGACGGCCCGGTGGTCGTACGGCTGCCAGTCCTGCGGCCCGTCCAGGTAGTGCGCGGCGGGAGCGCCGTTGATCAGCCCGTCGTCGCGCTCGATGATCTCGATGACCGGCCGGGGCAGCCGTCCGCCGACCAGCGGCCGGGGACCGATCCCGGTGTGCACCGCGTACGCGTCGCGCAGCATCTCGCCGAAGACGTCGCCGATCCTGGGTTCCCCGGTCACCACGCCACGCTACTTGCCGGCCAACTGGGCTGTCGCGGCCGTATCCTGGCGGCGTGACGGAGCTGGACCGCCTGGCGGCGGAGAAGTACGTCCTGCTGACGACGTTCCGCAAGGACGGTCGCGCGGTGCCCACCCCGGTCTGGGCGGTCCGCGACGGCGACACGCTGGCGGTCTGGACTGCCGCCGACTCCGGGAAGGTCAAGCGGATCCGGCGCGACGGCGCGGTGACGGTGGCGCCGTGCGACGTGCGGGGGCGCCCGCACGGCGGGGCGGTGCCGGGGCACGCGGTGCTCACCGGCCCGGAGGAGAGCCGCCGGGTCCGCGACCTGATCAAGCGGAAGTACCGGCTGCTGGGCCGGCTCAGCCTGCTCGGCAGCCGGCTGCGCCGGGGCGAGCGGGGCACGATCGGGATCCGGGTGAGCCTTCAGGAGTGAGCCGCCCGACCCCGGACATGGTTCAGGGGCGGTGGATCGGCGCTGTCGCGCCGTCCGCCCGCCCCTGAGACCGGAACGTCCTGGTGTTGCCGGGAGGTCAGTCCCCCTGGCGCTGCTGCGGGATCTGCCCCTGGAGCAGTGCCCGTACCTCCGACTCGCGGTACCGACGGTGGCCACCCAGGGTCCGGATCGCGCTGAGCTTCCCCGCCTTGGCCCACCGGGTCACCGTCTTCGGGTCGACACGGAACATCGACGCCACCTCGGCCGGCGTGAGTAGCGGCTCCGGTTCGTGCGTTCGCGATGCCATCGGTCACTCCTCCACATGTATAGACATCGGCCGGGGTCCCGCCGGCCGACGCGTCTCCCATGGTCCGGCTAGTCCCCGATGTCCGACATGGGCCGAACGGCCGAAGGTCCCTAGACGGACGGATGAACCATGCCCGATTTATCTGACTTTCACACGCCAGAAAGTACCTTATTCGGACTCATGATCGCGCTTCGTGATGCGCCAACCACGAGGCTGCCTCATATCCGACACCGTAAATGGGCGGTTCGTAGTCAGTTGCACCGCTCCAGCAGCTGCACCGCGCGCCACCGGGCCACCAGCCGGTCGTACGCCGCCGACGCCTCCTCCGCCTCGCCCCGGGAGAGCCCGGCCAGGCCGGTCGCCACCAGCTCCGTCGAGTCGTCCGCCGCGAGGGTCTCGTCGGCGAGGAGCTGCACCAGGCCGCCGTAGTCGAGTTCCACCACCGAGCGCGGGTGGAACTCCTCCAACCAGCGGGCGGCCTCCTCCACCGCCTCGGTGATCGGCGCCTCACCGACGGACTTGCGCAGCACCGACAGCGCGCGGGAGGCACGCCGGCGGGCCTTGGAGATCTCGGTGCGGTAGCGCAGCGCCCGCCGTGCCGGGTCGGTGACCAGCTCGCGCTCGCCCGACTCGAAGAGCACGAACCAGCGCAGCGGCACGCCCCAGGTGGCGATCTGCTCGTGCAGGCGCGGCACCCCGTGCTCCAGCACCCGGGCGCCGCTGCGCCAGTCCTCCACCACCGCCTTGGCCTGCCCGGCCAGGATCGGCGGGACGAACGCGTCGGCCAGCACCGACGGCACCCCGTCGCGCGCGCTCAGCGCCGCCTCGGCGACCCGGATCCGCAGGTTCCACGGGCAGACCAGCAGCGTGTCGTCGGCCTCCAGGACGTACGCCTCGTCCGGCAGGTCGGGCAGCCGGGTCCAGCCGGCGCCCAGCGCCTCGATCACCGCGGTCCGCTGCCGGCCGGGCCCCTCCAACGGGGCGACCGCCCGCCCCTCACGGACATACCGCCGCCAGTACGACTGGCGCTCCCGGTCGAAGGCGGTCAGCGGCTCGTACACGCGCAGGTAAGAAGCGAAGAGCGACGGCACCGCGCGATCCTCCCATGAAACCGGGGCGGCACGCCCACACCGCCGGCGGTCACGCGTGACGTCGGCGACAGTGCGGCGCCGCCCGATATTAGGCTCAGCAGGACCGGCAGCATCCCGCCGGCGTCCACGAGGTCCGCGTCCCACAAGGGCGCACACCGACACAGGAGCAAGCCATGGGCGTATTCGCGACCACCGACGACCCGGGATCCACCGGTCACGAGCAGGTCGTCTTCTGCCAGGACAAGCAGTCCGGCCTGAAGGCGATCATCGGCATCTACTCGACGGCGCTGGGCCCCGCGCTCGGCGGCACCCGGTTCTACCCGTACGCCAGCGAGGAGGCGGCACTGGCGGACGTGCTCGACCTGTCCCGCGGCATGGCGTACAAGAACGCCCTGGCGGGGCTGGACCTGGGCGGCGGCAAGGCGGTCATCTGGGGTGACCCGGAGCAGGTCAAGAGCGAGGCGCTGCTGCGCGCGTACGGCCGCTTCGTGGAGTCGCTGGCCGGGCGCTACTACACCGCCTGCGACGTCGGCACCTACGTCGCCGACATGGACGTGATCGCCCGGGAGACCCGCTACGTCACCGGCCGCAGCGTGGAGCACGGCGGCGCCGGCGATTCCTCCGTCCTCACCGCGTGGGGCGTCTACCAGGGCATGCGGGCCGCGGCCGAGCACGTCTGGGGCGCGCCGACGCTGAGCGGCCGGCGGGTCGGCGTGGCCGGCCTGGGCAAGGTCGGCAAGCACCTGACCGCGCACCTGCTCGAGGACGGCGCCGAGGTGGTGGCGACCGACGTCAACCCGAAGGCCCTGGAGTGGGTGCGCGCCAACCACCCGCAGGTCGACCTGGTCGACGACGCCTCCGCGCTGGTCGCCGCCGACATCGACGTGTACGCCCCGTGCGCGCTGGGCGGCGCGCTCAACGACGACACGGTGCCGGCGCTGCGCGCCAAGGTGGTCGCCGGCGCGGCCAACAACCAGCTCGCCCACCCGGGCATCGAGAAGCTCCTGGCCGACCGGGGCGTCCTCTACGCCCCCGACTACGTGGTGAACGCCGGCGGCGTGATCCAGGTCGCGGACGAGATCGAGGGCTTCAACTTCGACCGGGCGAAGCTGCGCGCCACGAAGATCTACGACACCACCCGGGAGATCCTCCGGCTCGCCGACGACGAGGGCGTGCCGCCGGCGGTGGCGGCCGACCGGCTGGCCGAGCGGCGGATGGCCGACGTCGGCCGGCTGCGCACGATCCACCTGCGGTGACCCGCGCCTCGGGGCGTGGGTCCGCCCGCGCCCCGGGGTCGCCGTTCGTCCCCTCTCGGGGGGTTTGTCTGGTGTCACGGCCGCTCCGCCACCCGCCCCTTACCGGGTACACTCGGTGACGACCGGATGACTGCGACGCGCAGGGCCGGCTTACGGTAACCCGAGGTGCCGAACGACGGCATCCCCATGTACCGTAAGAGCCACGAGAGATGCCTGACGTCATCGGGGCCCGCCTTCGGGCTGCCCCGCATTCTGTGCGAGGGGGTCGAGCCATGGGGCGCGGCCGTGCTAAGGCCAAGCAGACGAAGGTGGCGCGGGAGTTGAAGTACCACTCCCCGAACACCGACCTCACCGCCTTGCAGCGCGAACTGGCGGGTGCTGGTAAGTCTGAGCAGCACTTCGACGACGACTACAAAGAGGTCGACGACGATGATGAGGATCACGCGGACGACGAGCCGGATCCCTGGGCTCCTCCGACCCGCTGACCTCCGGTCGCATCTGAGCACGCGGCAACTCTCCGCGTGCTCACGCATGTGCCCAACCTGAGCGGCGCCACAGACCGACGATCAGGGACCCACCGTGCCGGATACGCTCCGGCCGACCGGCAGGGTCCCTGATCTCGGTGTGTCAGCGCGGGCGGTTGTTCCAGTTGTAGAACGTCGGGATGTTCTCGAAGTGGTTCCAGGCGCAGACCGCGCTGGCGCCGTCGGAACCCGACACCTCCGCCCGGGACCGGCGCGCCGCCTCGGCCTCGTGGAGCAATGCGGTGAGCCCTGCGGCGGCGTCCCGGACCCGATCGGCGACCGGTTCCACGACACCTCCCCCAACCCGCTCAGGCTGCCGGTGACTGGTGGTCTCGGGCATGCTCCAACACTCCCTCCAATAGGCGGATCTTGCTGTTGCGGCAGTGGTCGGTCTCCGTACCGTCGAACCGCCCCAGCTCGAAGTAGCGGTTCGCCGCGTGGCCGCCACCGCAGAAGCCGAAGTAGGGACAGGACGACCGGCACGCCTCGACCCCGGTGAGGAACTCCGCCACCCAGGGCGTGTCCGGCGCGCCGGCCAGGATCTCCCCCAACGGGGTCGACAGCACGTTGCCGCTGCTGAAGTCGCCGTACCGGGGGTCGGTGAAGCCGGCCAGCTCCGGGGAGAGCACCACCACCGAGCCGTCCTGGGCGACGGTGGGGATCGGGTCGAGCCGCCGGGGCAGCAGGTCGTCCGTCGTACCGTCCAGCACCGCCGCCGCGTAGCGCAGCGACCACTCCACCTCGCGCAGGTGGATCCGGGGCGCCTTCCGCCAGGCTCCGACCAGCTCCGCCCAGAACGCGGTAACGACCGCCGCGTCGTGCGCGTTGCCCCGGGTGTTCACCCCCTCGGTCTCCTCGACGTTGACGCCCAGCACGTCGCAGCCGAGGTCGAGGAAGTAGTCGTACAGCTCGGTGGCGAGCCCCGGCCCCGGACGGCTCACCACAGCCAGGGCGGAGAAGGGCAGCCCGTGCCGGCGCAGCGCCGCGACGCCGCGCAGGATCCGGTCGTAAGCCGGCCGGCCGGCCCGGGTCACCCGCTCGCCGTTGCGCTCCCGCGGGCCGTCCACGCTCACGCTCACCCGCACCTGGTGCTCGGTGAAGAACGCGCACCAGGCGTCGTCGATCAGCGTGGCGTTGGTCTGCACGTGGTGCTCCACCGCCGGCCCGAACGGGGCGATCAGCGCGGCCAGGTGCTCCCGGCCGGCCGCGAGCGGCTCCCCGCCGTGCCACACCACGGAGAAGCGCGACCGATCCGCCCACGGGTTCACCGCGGCGGCGACCGCCTCGGCCACCGCCACCGGCATCCGCCGGTCGAGGGCCCGATGCGGGAGATAGCAGTACGCGCAGTCCAGGTTGCAAAGGGTCGTCGGCTGCATCACCACGTACGACGGGAGCGTGCCGATGCCCCGCATCCCGGTCACGCCCGGTGCCCGAGCAGCCATCGGCCCTCCTCCCCCATGCCTGAATTGCCCTTCAGGCTAGGTGGCGATGGCCACTCGGGTGAACCCCCGATCAGGTGCCCGGCTGATCAGCGGAGAGTGATCATCCCCGGGTGTGCTGACCGATCATCTGCACGTTGCCGGTGCCCTCGATGATCTCGCCGGCCTGCCAGGCGTCGACGCCCCGGCCGGCCAGGGTGGCCAGCGCGCGGTCGGCGTCCTCGGCCGAGACGATGGCGAACATGCCGACGCCCATGTTGAAGGTCGCCTCCATCTCCGGGTCCTCGATCCGTCCCTTGGACTGGATCAGGTCGAAGATCGGCTGCGGCTTCCAGGTGGACCGGTTGACCACCGCGTCGACGTGCTCGGGGAGCACCCGGACCAGGTTGCCGGGGATGCCGCCGCCGGTGACGTGGGCGATCGAGCGCACCTCCGCCTCGGCGATCAGCTTGAGGCAGTCCTGCGCGTAGATCTTGGTCGGGGTGAGCAGCTCCTCGCCGAGGGTGCGCTGCCGGCCGAAGTCCTCGATCACCACGTCCAGCCGCATCCGACCGGCGCCCAGCAGCACGTGCCGGACCAGGGAGTAGCCGTTGGAGTGCAGGCCGGACGAGCGCATGGCGATCACCACGTCGCCCACCTCGACCCGCTCCGGGTTGAGGATGTCGCTCTCCTCGACCACGCCGACGCCGGTGGCGGAGATGTCGTACTCGTCCGGGCGCAGCACGCCCGGGTGCTCGGCGGTCTCGCCACCGAGCAGCGCGCAGCCGGCGTACCGGCAGCCGTCGGCGATACCCGCGCCGATCTCGGCGACCTTGTCCGGCACGACCTCGCCGGTGGCGATGTAGTCGAGCAGGAAGAGCGGCTCGGCGCCGCAGGCCACCAGGTCGTCGACGACCATCGCGACCAGGTCGATGCCGACCGTGTCGTGGATGTCCATCTGCTGGGCGATCACCAGCTTGGTGCCCACGCCGTCGGTGGAGGAGGCGAGGATCGGGTTCTTGTACTTCTTCGTGTCCAGCCGGAACAGGCCGGCGAAGCCACCCAGGTCACCCATGACCTCGGGGCGCCGGGTCTGCTTCACCTTCGACTTCAGCAGCTCGACCGCGCGGTCGCCCGCCTCGATCGACACCCCGGCGTCGGCGTACGAGACCGAGCGTTTGCGCGTCGCGCGGCCGCCGGCCGTCCAGGGCTGGCGGTCGCCACCAGCGCCGGTCGAGCTGCTTCCTGCGCCGCTGCGCTCGGACACGTGCGTCACGGTTCTCCCCTTTGTGGTTCTCGGTGCCGTGCCGGTGGTGCCCGGACGACCCCGGTGGTGCTACGGGTGGACGGTCGCGCCGCCCGGAGCGGCGACGAGCGGTGGGGCGGTGTGCTCCGAGGTGCCGGCGACGCGCCGCCCCACTCCTTCGAGCACGTGCTTGCCGATCAGGTTCCCGGCCGGCAGCTCGATCGGGTACTCCCCGTCGAAGCAGGCCCGGCAGAGCCGCGTCTTGGGCTGCTCGGTCGCGGCGATGAGGCCGGGCAGCGACACGTAGCCGAGGGTGTCGGCGCCGATCGACCGCCGGATCCCCTCGTTGTCCAACCCGTTGGCAAGCAGCTCGGCCCGGGTGGCGAAGTCGATGCCGTAGAAGCACGGCCAGTTGACCGGCGGCGAGGAGATCCGGACGTGCACCTCCAGCGCGCCGGCCTCGCGGAGCATCCGCACGATGGCCCGCTGGGTGTTGCCGCGCACGATCGAGTCGTCCACCACGACCAGCCGCTTGCCCCGCACGTTCTCCCGCAGCGGGTTGAGCTTGAGCCGGATGCCGAGCTGACGCAGCGTCTGCGAGGGCTGGATGAAGGTGCGCCCGACGTACGGGTTCTTCATCAGCCCGGCGCCGTACGTGATGCCGGAGGCCTCCGCGTAGCCGATCGCCGCCGGGGTGCCGGACTCCGGCACCGGGATCACCAGATCCGCCTCGACCGGGTGCTCCTTGGCCAGCTGGCGGCCGATCTGCACCCGCGCCGCGTGCACGTTGCGGCCGGCGATGGTGGCGTCCGGGCGGGCGATGTAGACGTACTCGAAGAGGCAGCCCTTCGGCTCCGGCGCGGCGAACCGGCTGGAGCGCAGGCCGTCCTCGTCGATCGCGATCAGCTCGCCCGGCTCGACCTCGCGGACCACGCTGGCGCCGACGATGTCCAGGGCGGCCGTCTCGCTGGCCACCACCCAGCCCCGCTCGAGGCGACCGAGGACCAGCGGGCGGACGCCGTGCGGGTCACGGGCGGCGTAGAGGGTCGACTCGTCCATGAAGACGAAGCTGAACGCGCCGCGCAGCTGCGGCAGCACCTCCAGCGCGGCGGCCTCCACGGACAGGTCGGGGCGGCTGGCCAGCAGCATCGTCACCAGCGAGGTGTCGTTGGTGGCGCCGTCGGCGATCAGCCCCCGCTCGGCGACCTCCTTCTGGAGCTCGGCCGTGTTGACCAGGTTGCCGTTGTGGGCCAGCGCGATGGTGGTGCCGGAGCTGGTGGAACGGATGGTCGGCTGGGCGTTCTCCCAGGTCGAGCCGCCGGTGGTGGAGTAGCGCGCGTGCCCGATGGCCAGGTGGCCACGCAGGCTCGCCAGGGTCGGCTCGTCGAAGACCTGGGCCACGAGGCCGAGATCCTTGTAGACCACCACGCCCGAACCGTCGCTCACCGCGATGCCGGCCGCCTCCTGACCCCGGTGCTGCAGGGCGTAGAGGCCGAAGTAGGTGAGGTTCGCGACCTCTTCGCCGGGGGCCCAGACACCGAAGACGCCACAAGCGTCCTGGGGGCCGGGTCGCTGGGGATCAAGGTCGTGGCTCAGCCGGCCGTCGCCTCGGGGCACCTGCCGCTCCCTCATGCTGGTCTGGACTGGCCGGGCGGGTCAGCAGGCACTGATCCGCACTCCTCGGCCGAGACCACTGTCGTCGCCTGACAGTGTACGCGAATCGACGTCGATACAGATAGTCACGATTCGGCTCCATGGCGTCACGGAGCGCGGTCGTCCCGTTCCAGCTCAAGGGGGAGGTGCTCGGAGAGGTCCGCCCGGTTTCCACTCACCCGTACGCGACCGTCCGTCACCGCATCCGCCCAGGAGAGCCGTCCGGTGGCCAGGGCGAGCCAGACCGCCGGCGCCATCTCCACCACGTTCGGCGGGGTGCCGCGGGTGTGTCGGGGACCCGGAACGCACTGAACTGCACCGTAAGGTGGGACACGCACCTCCACCGATCGGCCGGGGGCGCGCTCCGCGAGGGCGGTCAGAAGGGTACGGACCGCCTCCCGGTACACCGGCCGATCGGGCGTACGCCCCTCGTCGAGCGCCGTGAGCGCCGCCGCGACCGCGGCGGACTTAATGTACGGAGAGGACACGACGGGACGATACGACTCGCCCGCGGCGGCTGCCACGCTGGCCCTGGGTCGCGCTGATCCGGTCAGACAAGGCATAGTTGCCGACGGCGTATTCGTACCGTGATGATCCCCGGCCCTGGCCGGGGAGGTCAGACCGGAAGGCGGTGGACGTGTCAACGCACCGACATGCCTGGAAGCAGCGGGCAGGTGTGGTCGTAGCGCTGGCTGCCGGCGGCCTGCTCACCGCCCCCGCGGCACCGGCCCTCGCGGCCACCGCGACCGTGCAGCCCGGCTCGGTGACGGTCAACGCCGGCAGTGACGCCACCGTCAGCGTGACCATCCTGCCCAGCCCGGAGGACAAGAGCGGCGAGCTCGGCCTGACCGGCCTCCCGTCCGGCGTGTCCTGCGCGAACGGCTGCGGGAGCTTCCAGTTCAACGGCCCGCCCGGTTCGCCGAAGACCGTCCTGCTCACGCTCAAGGCCAACGACAACGCGGGGGAGGCCAACGCCTCCGTGACCGTCCAGGTCAAGCCGGACCAGTCCGACCCCGCCACGGCCAACTTCCAGGTCGCCGTGAAGCCCAAGCCGCCGCCGCCGACGACGCAGCCGCCGCAGGTCCAGACGGTCAAGTCGGTCTCCGGCAAGGTGACCATCGCGGCCAACGGCGACGCCGTCCCCAACGCCGTGGTGATGCTGGTCGACTCGGCGCAGCACCAGTTCCAGACGACCAGCGACGACAACGGCAACTTCCGCTTCACCGGCTCCACCGACAAGCCGATCACGCCGGGCCGGCTCTCCCTGGGTGCCAGCAAGGACGCCGTCGTCGCCACCAAGTCGATCAGCGCGAACGCCGGGCAGAGCCTGACCGGCCAGCGGATCAGCCTGGCGATCAAGGTGGAGGTCAGCCCGACCGCGACGCCGCAGGCCACCGAGGAGGCCACCGCACCCGCCGGGGAGGCGACCGAGGAGGCCACCGACGACCAGGCCACCGAGGCGGCCCCGGCCCCCGGGGATGCCGCCTCGAACGACGAGGGCGGCGGTGTCGGCTCGTTCCTGGTCATCCTGCTCGGCGGCCTGCTGGTGGCCGCCGGAGTGGGCACCATCGTGCTGCTCTGGATGCGCCGTCGCAACGCCGATGACGACGACGCGGACGGCCCGGCCGGTGCCGCCGCAGCGTCGGCGGTGCCCGGCGCCCGGGGTGCGTACCGCGGCGCCGACGACCACACCCGGGTCGTCAACCGGGCCGGCGCCGGAGCAGACCCGACGATGGTCGGCGGCGCCGCGCTGAGCGACGCGCCGACCATGATGCACCGTCCGATCGTCGACGACGTCCCGCCGGACCCGTACGCGGCTCCGCCCCAGGCGTACGGCGCGGGCGCGGCCGCGGGCGGCTGGGCCGGCAACGGGTACGGCGACGAGCCGCCCGCCCAGGGCGGCTACGGCCAGCAGGCCGGCTACGGCAACGCGCCCTCCTCGGGCGGCGGCTACGGCGCGGCGGGTGCGGCCGGCGGCTACGGCGGCGCCCCTGCCTCCGGCGGCGGCTACGGCGCCGGCCAGGGCGGCTACCCCCAGCAGGACCAGGGCGGCGGCTACGGCGAGCAGCGGTACGACGAGCCGACCGGCCGGTACACCGGCGACGCGGCGCAGTCGTACACCGCGCCGGCCGACCCGTACCCGACCAGCACCTACCAGCCGGAGCCGGCGAACGGTTACGGCCAGCCGGAGCAGGGCGGCTACGGCCGGTCCCCGGAGCCGACCGGTGGCTACACCGGCGGCAACGGCTACGGCGCCGGCCAGGGTGGCTACGACGCCGGCCCGCAGCAGGGCTACGACGGTGGGTACGACCAGCGCGGCGGCGGCTACGGCGGCCAGCCGGGCGGGTACGACCAGTCCGGCGGCTACGGCCAGCAGGCCGGGTACGACCAGCCGGCCGGCTACGGTCAGGAGCCGCCGCAGCCACGCAGCGGCGGCTACGACAACCACAGCTACGACCAGCAGCAGGGTGGCGGCTACTACGGCGACCAGGCCCCGACGGGGCGGACCCGGCCCGACGCCACCCCGCAGGAGCGCGGCGGTCGCCGGTTGGACTGGCTGGACGACTGATCCACCCGTGGCCGCGCCCCGACGGCAACGCGACGATGAAGGGCCGCCCGGACATCCGGGCGGCCCTTCATCGTGTGACGGTGACGCCCGACCGGCTTCCGTGGGGGCGGGGCGACGCGGCAGCGCGCCGCGGGGCGGTGGCGCGGGAACGGTCAGGCGGCGGAGAAGACACCCTGCCGCAGGACGGGCACCACGTCGGAGACGCCGATCCGGACGGCGACCTCGACATCCCCGGCGAAGCCGCCCTCGATCAGCTCGCGGCCGGAGACGCAGCCCCGTACCGCCGCCGGCACGTCCGGGGTGCTCGCCAACGCGGCGAGGG
The DNA here is from genome assembly GCF_036902735.1 of Micromonospora lacuserhaii. Classification (NCBI taxonomy): domain Bacteria; kingdom Bacillati; phylum Actinomycetota; class Actinomycetes; order Micromonosporales; family Micromonosporaceae; genus Micromonospora; species Micromonospora lacuserhaii. Next base: position 73,343 of record NZ_JBAKHO010000009.1, read on the forward strand.
CCATCGCCGCCTCCACCGAGAGCCCACCGGGCACCCCGGAGATGGCGTCCAGCACGCTGGCCGCGCCGAGCTGGTCCTCCACCGACGGGCGCAGGGTGCCGTCCGGCCAGCGTTCACCGGCGGCGACCACGCCCACCGGGGCGTCCCTGGTGCCGTACCCCTGGCGGCGCAGCCAGCGCCCGACGGCGCGGGCGTTGCGCAGGCAGGCCGCGACCACCGGCAGGCCGGTGGCGCTGGCCGCGGCGCTGATGGCCGAGCCGTTCGGCGACGGCAGCACGAGGTCCGCGACGACCGGCGCGGTGGTCAGCGCCGCCGGTGAGAGCGACCACGGATGGTCCGGCGTCACCTGCCGGCGGCCCACCGCGGCGACCGCGCCGACCCGGACGGCGTACTCGGCCGCCTGCTCGCCCCAGGGGAACGGGTGGACCCGCATGCCGCGGCCGACCGCGACCTCCACGGCGGTGGTGAACGAGAGCACGTCCACCACCACCAGCACGGCGCAGACCCGGCCGAGCTCGGCCGCCCCGGTCAGCCCCCAGTCGAACCGGGCGCCGGAGCCGGGTTGGGCGTGAACGGCCGCGGCCAACGCCTCAGCGCTTATCGGGCGCGGAGGACTGCTCGTCGTCGCCGGGAACGGTCTCGGCCGCCGGCGCATCGGAAGCCGTAACATCGGCACTGGCCTCCGTGGTCGGCTCCTGCTCGGTGGCCGGCACCCCGGCTGCGGCACCGGTGGCCTCGTCGGCCGCCGGCACGGCGTCCGTCGCGGTCTCCGCCGCCGGTTCGGTCGTGGTCGGGTCAGTCTCCTCGACCGGTACGCCCGCGGCGGGCGGCACGACCGCGACCGCCTCGGCGACCGGCGCGTCGGCGGCCTCGGCCGGCCCGGTGGTCGGCACGTCCACCGGACGCGCGGCGGTGGCCGGCGCGACGGTGGTGGTACCGGTCCGGGTCGCCTCGACCTCGACCCTGGCGGCCTCGGGGCCACCGAAGAGTCGGGGCAGGGTCGCGCTGTGCGCGGCGTGCAGCTCGTCCAGCCCGATCCGGAACTGGCCGTGCACCTCCAGCGCGGCACTGGCCGGATCGGTCATGCCGATCAGCTCCCACGGCACGCCCCGCTCGGCGCAGAGGGCGGTGAACGCCTTCTCGTGCCCGCGCTGCACCGACACCAGCACCCGGCCGGCCGACTCGCTGAACAGGAAGACGAACGGCAACGAGCCGTCGGCGAACCGCTCCGGCACCCCGATCCGGGCGCCGACCCGGCGCCGCAGGCAGGACTCGATCAGGCTCTGGGCGAGACCACCGTCGGAGAGGTCGTGCGCGGAACTCAGGTGGCCGACCCGGGCCGCCTCGGCCATCAGCTCGGCCAGCTGCCGCTCCCGGCCCAGGTCGACCTGCGGCGGCATGCCGCCGAGGTGCTCGTGGGCGACCCACGCCCACTCGGAGCCGGAGAGCTCCACGTGCGTGTCGCCCAGCAGGAAGATCTGGTCGTGCTCGCCGCCGCCGCGCGGCACGAAGCCCATCGGGACCCGGTCGGCCACGTCGTCCAGCACGCCCAGCACACCCACCACCGGGGTGGGGTGGATCGCCGCGGCGCCGGTCTGGTTGTAGAAGCTGACGTTGCCGCCGGTGACCGGGATGCCCAGCTCCAGGCAGCCGTCCGCCAGACCGCGCACGGCCTCGGCGAACTGCCACATCACGCCCGGGTCCTCCGGCGAGCCGAAGTTGAGGCAGTTGGTCACGGCGATCGGCTTGGCGCCGGTCACCGCCACGTTCCGGTACGCCTCGGCCAGCGCCAGCTTCGTCCCGTTGTACGGGTCGAGGCGGGCGTACCGGCCGTTGCCGTCGACGGAGAGGGCGACGCCCAGGCCGGTCCGCTCGTCGATCCGGATCACGCCGGAGTCCTCCGGCTGGGCCAGCACGGTGTTGCCCAGCACGTACCGGTCGTACTGCTCGGTGACCCAGGTCTTGTCGGCCAGGTTCGGCGACGCGATCATGCGGAGCACGGTCTCCCGCAGCGCCTCCGGGTTGGTCGGCCGGGGCAGCGTCTCGGCCCGGTCGGCCTGGAGCAGGATCAGGTCGGCCGGCTCGCGCATCGGGCGGGCGTAGACCGGGCCGTCGTCGACCAGCGAGCCCGGCGGCACGTCGACCACCACGTGGTCGCGCCAGGTCACCAGCAGCCGGCCCGGCTGGCCGTCGGCCGACGGCGCGGTGACCTCGCCGATCGCGGTGGCGAGCACGCCCCACTTCTCGGCGGTCTTGAGCACCGCGTCCAGCTTCTCCGGCGTGACGACCAGCAGCATCCGCTCCTGGGACTCGCTGGCCAGGATCTCGTGCGGCTCCATCGAGGGCTCGCGCAGCGGAACCCGCTCCAGCCAGACCCGCATGCCGGTGCCCGCGGACGCGGCGGTCTCGGTGAGCGCGCAGGTCAGGCCCGCGCCGCCGAGGTCCTGGATGCCGACGACCAGCTGGGCGTCGTACAGCTCGAGGCAGGCCTCGATCAGCAGCTTCTCGGTGAACGGGTCGCCCACCTGCACCGACGGGCGGCGCTGCTCGCTGCCCTCGTCGAAGGTGGCGCTGGCCAGCACCGACACGCCGCCGATACCGTCCCGGCCGGTCTTCGCGCCGAGCAGCACCACGATGTTGCCGGGGCCGGTGGCGTCCTTCTTCTGCAGCCGGTCGACCGGGAGTACGCCGAGGCAGAGCGCGTTGAGCAGCGGATTGCCCTGGTAGCAGGGGTCGAAGACCAGCTCGCCACCGATGTTGGGCAGGCCGAGGCAGTTGCCGTAGCCGCCGACGCCGGCGACCACGCCGGGCAGCACCCGGGCGGTGTCGGGGTGGTCGGCGGCGCCGAAGCGCAGCGGGTCCATCACCGCGATCGGGCGGGCGCCCATGGCGAGGATGTCCCGGACGATGCCGCCGACGCCGGTCGCCGCGCCCTGGTACGGCTCGACGAAGCTCGGGTGGTTGTGCGACTCGACCTTGAAGGTCACCGCCAGCTCGTCGGAGACGCGGACCACGCCGGCGTTCTCCCCGATGCCGGCGAGCAGCCGGTCGCTCGGCGGGGCCTTCTCGCCGAACTGGCGCAGGTGCACCTTGCTCGACTTGTAGGAGCAGTGCTCGCTCCACATGATCGAGTACATGGCCAACTCGGCCTGGGTGGGGCGGCGGCCGAGGATGTGCCGGATCCGGTCGTACTCGTCGTCACGGAGGCCCAGCTCCGCGTACGGCTGGAGCTCCTCCGGGCTGTCGACGGCCCGCTGCACGGTGTCCACACCGGCGGTCCAGTCGGCAGCCGGCGCCAGGCCCGCGTGCCGGCCCGCGTCGGCCGGGCCGCCCTGCGGTGCCACGGCGGCCGGGGCGCCCGGGTAGGGGCCCGGTGTCTCCCGTACGGCCGGGTCCTGATGGGTGGTCATGACCTCTCCTCGCTGCGCTCGTCGCCGCCCGCCGGGCGGTGGAGCAGACCGATGTTCCCGCCGCGCACCGTCACGCCGGCGTCCCCACCAGGTGCTTGAGCACCGAGGTGAAGAAGCCGAGACCGTCCAGGGAGGGGCCGGTGAGCGCCTCGACCGCGTGCTCGGGGTGGGGCATGATGCCGACCACGTTGCCGGCGGAGTTGGTGATCGCGGCGATGTCACGCTGCGAGCCGTTGGGGTTGCCGCCGACGTAGCGGGCCACGACCCGCCCCTCGGCCTCCAGCTCGTCCAGGGTCGCGGTGTCCGCGACGTAGCAGCCCTCACCGTTCTTCACCGGGATGAGGATCTCCTGCCCGGCCTGGAACGCGTTCGTCCAGGCGGTGCCGACGGACTCGACGCGCAGGACCTGGTCCCGGTTGCGGAAGTGCAGGTGCTGGTTGCGGGTGAGCGCGCCGGGGAGCAGGTGCGCCTCGCAGAGGATCTGGAAGCCGTTGCAGATGCCGAGCACCGGCAGGCCGCCGCGCGCCGCGTCCACGATCGTCTCCATCACCGGCGCGAACCGGGCGATGGCGCCGCAGCGCAGGTAGTCGCCGTAGGAGAAGCCGCCGGGGAGGACGACGGCGTCCACCCCGTGCAGCTCCGGGTCACCGTGCCAGAGCCGGACCGGGTCGGCGCCGGCGATCCGGACGGCGCGGGCCGCGTCGCCGTCGTCGAGCGAGCCGGGAAAGGTCACCACACCGACGCGCGCGGTCACGGGTGCGCGTCCACGGTCTCGTCGGCCTCGACGACCCGGACGGTGAAGTCCTCGATGACCGGGTTGGCGAGCAGCTTGTCGGCGATGTCCCGGGCCCGGTCCAGGTCCGGTTCGCCGGTGAACTCGATCTCGATCCGCCTGCCGATCCGGACGGAGGCGACGTCACTGACGCCGAGCCGCGGCAGCGCGTTTGCGACGGCCTGGCCCTGAGGATCGAGGATCTCGGGCTTGAGCATGACGTCGACGACGACGCGAGGCACTGGGCACTCCTGACTGTGTACGCAGTTGGGTGCCGGCCCACTACGGGCGAGCGCAGCCAGCGTACCTGGCAGATTCCGCTCCGGACGCACCGGTCGGGGGCAGTCCAGGCAGTGATCGACATAACCGGCTGCCGTCCGTCGCCGCGCCCGCTCCCGGCGCGACCAAACCGGCCCTGAGCAGGCATTTTCCCGCCGACGATGGCTATCAAATTGTTACCTCGCGGCGGCTCGGCGACGTCCGGGGTGTTGTGGCCTCATAACGGTTCGGTCAACCCTGCTGGCCGGTGTCCGACAGTACGGCGCGACCCGGGCCGATCGGCCCGTTCCCGTGCCGCCCGTCCGCGCCGCGCCGTTTTGCAGCATCCGATCAGGTGAACACGGCTCGCGAACGAGCCGCCCGGCTACTGACAGCATCGGAACCGTGCTGGTCGTGACGACGGATCAACTGCCTGGCTACGAGATCCGCCAGATCCTCGGCGAAGTGGTGTCGTCGATGGCGCGGACGCGGAACCCCTACCGCGAGGGGGTCAAGAACCTGCGCGGCGGCGCGTACGACCCGATGGCGCCGGACAACCTGACCCGCTGGCGTACCGACTCGGTGGCCCGCCTGGGTGAGGAGGCGCTGCGGCTCGGTGCGAACGCCGTGGTGGGGATGCGGTTCGACAGCCGCGACTGCGGCGAGATGTGGATGGAGATCTGCGCCTACGGGACTGCGGTGATCGTGGTGCAGAAGACCCCCGACGTGATGCCCCACGACCAACCCCTGGTCGCTGCGGAAACGGCCCACGAGCCCGGCTTCACCGAGGCCCCCGGCGGCATCGCCGAGCCGGCGAGCGCCCCGAACCTCTCCTCGTCCGCCGACACCCCCACCCGCGACTCCTGACCCGGCCCGGACCTTGTTGATCAAGAAGTTTGCGCCCTCGTGGAGCGTTCCCGCGTGCGCAAACTTCTTGATCAACGGCGAGAGGGCCGGGGTCAGAGGATGGGGGGTGGGGTGTAGGTGGTGGCCTGGGGGTGGGCGGCCAGGATGTCGGCGATGCGGGTGGTGATGCGGTCGATCTGGGTGGTGGCGGCGCCGGTGAAGGCGGCGCGGTCGGCGACCAGGGCGTCGATCTCGGCGCGGGACAGGCCGAGCCGGTCGTCCGCCGCCAGGCGGTCGAAGAGGTCGTTCTCGGGAGCGCCCTTCTCGCGCATGGCGAGCGCCACCGCGACCGCGTGCTCCTTGATCACCTCGTGCGCGACCTCCCGGCCCACCCCCCGGCGGACCGCCGCGACCAGGATCTTCGTGGTGGCCAGGAACGGCAGGAAGCGCTCCAGCTCCCGGTTGATCACCGCCGGGTACGGCCCGAACTCGTCCAGCACGGTGAGGAAGGTCTGGAAGAGCCCGTCGGCGGCGAAGAACGCGTCCGGCAGCGCCACCCGGCGGACCACCGAGCAGGAGACGTCCCCCTCGTTCCACTGGTCACCGGCCAGCTCGCCGACCATCGACAGGTAACCGCGGATGATCACCGCGAAGCCGTTCACCCGCTCGCTGGAACGGGTGTTCATCTTGTGCGGCATGGCGCTGGAACCGACCTGCCCCGGCTTGAAGCCCTCAGTCACCAGCTCCTGGCCGACCATCAGCCGGATCGTGGTGGCCAGCGAGGACGGCCCCGCGGCCACCTGGGCCAGCGCGGAGAGCACGTCGAAGTCGAGCGACCGCGGGTAGACCTGCCCGACGCTGTCCAGCACCCGGGCGAAGCCGAGGTGCCCGGCCACCCGGCGCTCCAGCTCGGCCACCTTGTCGGCGTCGCCGTCGAAGAGGTCGAGCTGGTCGGCGGCGGTACCCACCGGCCCCTTGATGCCGCGCAGCGGGTACCGGCCGATCAGGTCGTCCAGCCGCTCGTACGCGATCAGCAGCTCCTCGGCCGCAGACGCGAAGCGCTTGCCCAGCGTGGTCGCCTGCGCGGCGACGTTGTGCGACCGGCCGGTCATCACCAGGCCGGAGTACTCGTGGGCGTGCCGGGCGAGCCGGGCCAGGGTGGCCACCACCCGGTCCCGGATCAGCTCCAGCGAGGCGCGCACCTGGAGCTGCTCGACGTTCTCGGTGAGGTCCCGGGAGGTCATCCCCTTGTGCACGTGCTCATGCCCGGCGAGCGCGCTGAACTCCTCGATCCGGGCCTTCACGTCGTGCCGGGTGACCCGCTCGCGCTCCGCGATCGAGGCCAGGTCGACGTCGTCGACCACCCGCTCGTACGCCTCGACCACCCCGTCGGGAACGGCCACGCCCAGGTCGCGCTGGGCCTTCAGGACGGCGAGCCAGAGCCGCCGCTCCATCCGTACCTTCTCCTCCGGTGACCAGAGGGCGACCAGCTCGGGCGAGGCGTAACGGTTGGCGAGCACGTTCGGGATCGTCGTCACGTACCTCATTCTCTCCTACGGCCCGGGCCGGCCTGGACCCGCCCGCCGCCGGTCAGGCGGGCGCGGGACGCCCGGTGAGCGCGCGCCACAGCCCGGCGCACGCCTCCTCCTCGGTGTCGAAGACCTGCCGCACGTCGTACGTGCCGCGCTCGTAGGCGCCGATCTCCCACCGTCCCCCCGCCGACCCCCGAAGGAACCAGAAGTCGGCAGGGACCGGCACGTGCTCGTGCACGCCCTCGATCTCGAAGGCGTCCGGCGACAGTCCCGTCGTCAGCAGGGCGTTGCGCACCTGGTGCCGGTCCACTCCCCACCTCCCGACGAAGGACGATCAGTGCCTTCATCGTCGGGAGGTCGGAACGTGAATGTGAGCTTTTGTGCCTCTTGCCCACCGAAGGTGGACCTGACCGGTCAGGGGCGGTTCAGCTCGTAGATCGTCACCGGGCCGGCGACCAGCCGGACCCGGGCCAGCCCGGCCAGCTCCGGCGAGACCGCGCCGGCCCGGGAGTCGGCGAAGAGCCAGCGGACGTCGTACTCCCGCACCATCCGGTCCAGGTCGGCCGGAGTGGGTGCGGTGAAGACGCCGTCGTTGAACGCGAGCAGCGCGGGGTCGGGCGGGTCCTGCCGGACGTACCCGAGCCCGTAGCGGCCCTGCGCGGCCAGCGCGGCGTCCGTGTAGCCCCAGCTCTCCACCACGGCCCGACGGCCCCCGAGACCGGTCACCCAGAACGCCCGCGCGTCGCAGTGCGCGACGGTCGCCACCGGCTGGCAGTGCACGTTGGTGGCCACCACGTCGTCGGCCCCGGCGTGTGCGTCCAACCAGAGCGCCGCCCGCGCCTCGTCCGCGGTGAGGGCGAACCGCGAGGGATACACCGGCCCGGCGGGCCGGGACAGCAGAGTCACCGTGCTGTCCACGCCGGTGGCCACGCTCCCACCGAGCAGCGCGGCGGTCACGCCCACCAGCGCGGCCGCCACCCACCGCCGGCGACCGGTGGCCCGCTCGCCGGCCGGCGCACCGCTCGGCGCCGCCTCCGCGGCCACGGGCTCCTCGCCGATCCGGGGCGCGCCGACCGGCCGGATCCGGCGGGCCAGGGCGGCGACCCCGACCCCGAGCAGCGCCGCCAGCGCCACGAACACCGCGAAGCGGACCACCGAGTCGGCCAACTTCTCGTTCCAGGCCGCCAGCCGCCGCTCGGGGCGACCGAGGAACGGCACGGCCAGCGTCACCACCGCGCCGGCCAGGGCGGTCACCACCGGCACCGGCCACGGTTGGCGCGCCGCCACCAACCAGCCGGCGGCCAGCAGCGCACCGAACGGGACCACCCCGAGCCAGAAGTAGAGCTGGCTGGCGGTGGGATGGTAGGTGACCCAGGTGGCTCCGGCGCCCGCCAGCACCGCGCCGCCGAGCAGCCAGCCGGCCGGATCCGCGCGGTGCTCCCGGGTGACGAGCAGCGACAACCCGGCCCACCGCGGCGCGTTGGTCAGCACCCACCAGCCGAGCAGCGCGAACCCGAGCAGCCAGCCGACCCGACCGGCGTCGGCGAGGCCGGGTGGCAGCAGTCCGCCCGGGGCGGCCCGGTCACCGGCGCCGAGCGTCTCGGTGTACGGCAGCATGAAGCGGATCACGCCGAACAGTTGCGGGCGCAGCGACGAGGCCCCGCCGCCGGCGAACAGGACGAAGCCGACGCCCATCGCCGCCACGAGGCAGGCCAGCGCCCCGAACGCCGCCCACGGCACCCGGCGCCGCACCCACCAGCCGACCAGCGTGGCCAGCCCCAGGCCGGCGATCACCGGTGGCAGCGCGCTGGACTTCGACCCGGCACAGGCCAGCCCGAGGAGCGGCACCAGCGGCCAGGCCCGCCCGAGACGCTGGTCCCGGACCACGTCGAGGCAGATGCCGGCGAGCAGCAGCATCGGCACCAGCACGTACGTCTGCGAGATGCTGACCAGCGACAGCGGCGAACCACCCGGCGTGCTGACCGGTGAACCGAGGAGCACCGGCAGCCCGAGCAGGCCGCCGGCGGCCGCCACCGGACCGGCCCAGGCGGTCCGGCTGAGGTCGCGGGCCAGCCCGGCGAGGAGCAGGACCGCCGTGGCGGACACCGGCACCAGCCAGAGCCGCAGCAGCACCACGGCGGGCGGAATGCCGGTGATCATGCTGCCCGTGGCGACGTGGGCGTCGGAGAGGTAGTGGTACCGCAGTGCCTCCCCGGCGACGTGCGGCAGCCGGAACGGCATCGACCGGGTCAGCTCCTGCGCGAGGCCGAGGTGGTAGAAGAGGTCCTGGTAGTACGCGGAGGTCGCCGGCGGCAGCGGGACGTGCCGCCACTGCGTCATCGCCCAGCCGAGCACCAGCAGCAGCACCACGCAGATCGCCCAGTGCCAGGCCACCGGGAGCGGCCGGCGCGGGCCGACCCGCCAGTGCCGGCGCAGCCCCGGCACGGCCAGGAAGGCGAGCAGCACGGGCGCCGGCCACCAGCGCAGCAGGGACTGCTGACCGGTGGCGGCGGCGCCGGCCCAGACGACGAGCTCCAGCACCAGGCCGGTGGCCGCGCCGTAGCCGAGGTCCTCGGGCAGGTTGCCCCGCCCGCCGCGCAGCGCCCGGTGCACCAGCGTGCCGGGCAGCACCAGCGCCACCGCCCAGTACGCGGCGAACCGCCAGGCGTCGGCGACCGGCACGTCACCGCGGTCCCAGGCGACCAGGACGGCGACCAGGACGATCACCCAGGGCAGGGCGGACGCCGCGAGGCGCAGCGCGCCGACCCGGCTGGGAGCGGGCCGCTCCGACACGTGGTCCTCCACGGCGGCGCCTGGGGCGGTCACCGGCGGATCTCGAAGACGGTGACGTCGTACGAGACGAACCGGGGGGTCGCGTACCGGGCCAGGTCGGGGTTGACGCCCGGCTCCACGGCGACCAGCCAACGGATCCCGTGGTTCTCGGCCAGCGCGGCGACGTTCACCTCGGTCGGCGCGGTGAAGACCGCGTCGTTGTGGCTCAGCCGCTGCGGGTCCCAGTACGGGCTGCCGCCGAGGTGGTCGTAGATGGTGCGGTCGGTCAGCGCCTGCTCGACGTACGCCCAGCCCTCGACCAGCACCCGCCGCTCCGAGTACGCAGCCAGCCAGAAGTCGCGGTTGTCGCAGAGCGGACGGGCGGGGAACCGGCAGTGGCGGTTGGTGGCGACCAGGTCGCCCGGGTCGGAATGCTCCCGTAGCCAGCGGGCCGCCTCGATGCCGCCCACCGGGATGCTGGGCTCGGACACGGTCAGGTCCCGCAGCGGCGCACCCGAGGAGACCAGCTCCGTCATGTACCGCAACTGACCCGAGTCGCTGACGGCGGAGGTCGCGGCGAAGAGCACCACCACCGCGGCCACCCCGGCCGACGGCGCGAGCCGAACCAGCCGGGCGAGGACGAGCAGCACCACCCCGAGCGCCACCAGCACCGCCACCAGGGCGAGGTACGGCTCGACCACCCCCTCCAGCAGGTGCAGGCCGGCCGGGCGGTACCGGCCCGCCCCGTTCCGGACCACGAACACGGCCGACACCCCGAGCGCGGCGGCCAGCGCCAGCAGCCCGACGAGGGCGACCCGGGCGCCGCGGCGCAGCTCCGCCGCGCGGGGCAGCAGGCTGGCCAGCCCCAGTGCGGCCAGCATCGCGAGGTACGGGCGGGCCGTCCGACCGAAGTAGATCTCGCTCAGCCCGGGATGGCCGAACGTGTACATCGCGCCGATCCCCGCCGCGGCGAAGCCGGCCATGAACAGCACGGCCGGATCGGAGAGCCAACGCCGGCGCAGCACCCCGACGATGCCGACCAGGCCGAAGGCGCAGGCCAGCAGGGAGATCAGGGCGAGCGTCCCGAGTGCGGACCAGGGCTCGGTCGGCATCGGCGCGCCGAGGACGAGCCCTCCCACCATGCTCCACCTGACCACCGAGAGCGGGGCGACCTCGGTGCCGTAGCTGCCGCCGTTGAAGAGCACGTACTGGGCGAAGGCGAACCAGGCCAGCACGATCGCGAGCGCGGACAGGGTGCGCAGCCGCCGCCGGCGGGTGACCAGTTGCCCGACCAACGCGAGGAGCAGCCCGCAGGCCAGGGCGGGCACGAAGGTGGCCTTGGCCCCGGCGACGGCACCGACCAGCAGCACCAGGGCGGCCCAGCCGCCGACCGGGGCGGCGGCCTCGCGGAGCAGCCGGGCCAGCACCAGCAGGACGGCCAGGGCCAGCGTCGCGGCCATGGTCTGGGTCGGGCTGAGCCAGAACGTGTCGAGCAGCGTGGCGTCGAAGACCGGCGCGGAGGTCCAGGCGTACGGGACGGTCGCGGTGCCGAGGTAGAGCAGGAGCAGCGCCACCGGGCCGGGCCACCACCGCCCGCTGATCGCCCGCAGCACGCCCACCACCAGCACCAGGAACGCGGCGACGATCGGCAGTACCAGGAGCCGCAGGATCAGCACCTGCGGTTCGATGCCGGTGATCCAGCTCGACGCGGCGGCGTGCGCGTGTGCGTACCAGTGGTACTGGAGCGCCTCGGTCGCCACGTACGGCGCGGTGGGTCGCATGTGGTGCCTGAACTCGCCGACCAGCGCGATCTGGAACGGCAGGTCGACGTTGGGGGTGAGGGAGGCCGGGCCGGTCAGCGCCTCGGTCCGGAAGAACAACGCCGAGCGGGCCAGCATGAACAGGGCGAAGCCGGCGAGCGCCCAGCTGACCCCGAGGGGGAGCCGCTCGGGTCCGCCCCGCCAGTGCCGGCGCAGCCGGGGCACGGCGAGGAACGCGACGACCGTGAGCGCCGGCCAGCCCAGCACGGCCAGCGGCACGTCGACGGCGCGGGCCGGGATGTATACCGCCAGCTCGACGGCGAGCCCCAGGGCGAAGCCCGCCGCCACGTCGACGGCGAGGGTGCCGGAGCGCCCGTGCAGGGCGCGCCACAGCAGGGTGCCGGGCAGGGCCACGCAGCCGACGGTGTAGCCGGCGAAGAGGGCGATGTCCTTGCCGGAGACGCCGTACCAGTTCAGGACGACCGCGGTGGCGGCGAGCACCAGGGCGGTCGGCAGCCAGCCGCCGATCCGGGGGAATCGCCGTCGGCGCGGCGGCGTGGTCGGTTCGGGCGCGGCAGCACCGTCAGGGGCGGCCGGGACGCCGTCCGCAAGGTCGGAAGTTCCATCGCTGTCCATGGTGGACGGTGCCGCGTCCACCGCGTTGTGCAGCTCCAGCATCCGGCTCAGCCGCTGACGGGAACGCCCGGCCGGTCGGCGGAGACCGCCGGGTCCGCCGAATCGGCCACCACCAGTGGCTCCGCCAGCTCACCGGGCGACTCCACGGAGTCGAAGCCGATGTGGAAGGTCGGCCGGTTCTGCACGGTCGCGTAGATCCGTCCGACGTACTCCCCGAGCAGGCCGAGGCAGATCAGCTGCACCCCGCTGAGCAGGAGCACCGCCACGAACATCGAGGTCCAGCCGGGGATCGCGGTGCCGGTGGCGTACGCGGTCATGCCGAAGGCGATCAGCGCCAGGCAGGCCACGAAGCTGGTCACCCCGAGCCAGGTGGCGACCCGCAGCGGGGCGGCCGAGAAGTTGGCGGTGCTGTCCCAGGCCAGGGCCACCATCTTGCGCAGCGGGTACTTCGTGTCGCCGGCGGCGCGTGCCTCCCGGACGTAGCTGACCTCGGCGCTGGGGAAGCCCAGCGAGGGGATCAGCAGCCGGTAGACCGGCGCGCGCTCGGGCAGCCGGCGCAGCACCTCGACGACGTCCCTGCTGAGCAGCCGGAAGTCGCCGGCCTGGGCGGGCATGTCCCCGCCGACCAGCCGGCGCATCAGCCAGTAGTAGCCGCGGGCGGTGTTCCGCTTGAAGACGGTGTCGGTGCTGCGGTCGGAGCGGACGCCGTAGACCACGTCGACGCCGTCCACCCGGGCCACCCGGAGCATCTCGGCGATGGTCTCCGGCGGGTCCTGGAGGTCCGCGTCGATGCTGACCACCCAGCGGCCGCGGGACCGGTGCAGGCCGGCGGTCAGCGCCGCCTGGTGCCCGCTGTTGCGGCGCAACTGGATCAGGCGCAGCTGCGGCCACTGGCGCGCGTGGGCACTGACCAGGCCGGCCGTGCCGTCCCGGCTGCCGTCGTCGACGGCCACCACCTCGTACTCGACGTCGAGGGCGTCGAGTACCGGCCGCAGCCGGGCGACGAGGGCTCCGATGACCGCCGTCTCGTTGTACATGGGAACGACCACGGAGAGCGTGATCGGTCCGGACATGGTTGATCCCATCGTTGCCGGCCCCGTCCCGGACGCAGAGAATCTGTAACGCTGTTCGACTGAGAAACGCTACACGGGACCGACGCCCGACGCGAGGGACCACACTTCCGTGCCGAGGTCTCCGACCGGTCAGCCGCGGGTGAACTATCGGTTGACGGTTCAGCGCTCCAGGATCGCGGTCACCCCTTGGCCGCCGGCCGCGCAGATCGAGATCAGGCCCCGACCGCCACCGGACTCGGCGAGCAGCTTGGCCAGCGTGGCCACGATCCGCCCACCGGTGGCGGCGAACGGGTGGCCGGCGGCGAGTGAGGAACCGTTGACGTTCAGCTTCTCCCGGTCGATCGACCCGAGCGGGGCGTCCAGGCCGAGCCGCTCCTTGCAGAACTCCGGCGACTCCCAGGCGGCGAGGGTGGCCAGCACCTGGGAGGCGAACGCCTCGTGGATCTCGTAGTAGTCGAAGTCCTGAAGGGTCAGCCCGGCCCGGGCCAGCATCCGGGGCACCGCGTACGCGGGCGCCATCAGCAGACCCTCGTCGCCGTGCACGAAGTCGACGGCGGCCGTCTCGGACCAGGAGAACCAGGCCAGCACGGGCAGGTGGTGCTCGCGCGCCCACTCCTCGCTGGCCAGCAGCACGGTCGAGGCGCCGTCGGTGAGCGGGGAGGAGTTGCCGGCGGTCATGGTGGCCCGCTCGGCGTCCGGGCCCTTCGTGCCGAAGACCGGCTTGAGCGAGGCGAGCTTCTCCGGGCTGGTGTCCGGCCGGAGGTTCTGGTCCCGGGTCAGCCCGAGGTACGGCGTCATCAGGTCGTCGAAGAAGCCCCGGTCGTACGCGGCGGCGAGCCGCTGGTGCGAGCGCAGCGCCAGGTCGTCCTGGGCGGCCCGGTCGACGTTCCAGCGCACGGCGGTGCGGGCGGCGTGCTCGCCCATGGAGAGCCCGGTGCGCGGTTCGGCGTTGCGCGGGATCTCCGGCTGGAACGGCTGGAGCGGGCGCAGCTTGGCCGCGACCTTCAGCCGCTCGCCGAGGGTGCGGGCGGAGTTGAGCTTCAGCAGGGTGCGGCGCATCTCCTCGTTGACCGCGAGGGGGGCGTCGGAGGTGCTGTCGACGCCGGCGGCGATGCCCACGTCGAGCTGCCCGAGGGCGATCTTGTTGGCGACCAGGATGGCCGCCTCGAGGCCGGTGCCGCAGGCCTGCTGGATGTCGTACGCCGGGGTGTGCGGGTCGAGCCGGGAGCCGAGCACCACCTCGCGGGCCAGGTTGAAGTCCTTGGAGTGCTTGAGCACCGCGCCGGCCACCACCTCGCCGACCCGCTGGCCGGCCAGCCCGAACCGGGCGATCAGCCCGTCCAGGGCCGCGCCGAGCAGGTCGGCGTTGGACGCGCTGGCGTACCGCGAGTTGGACCGGGCGAAGGGGATGCGGTTGCCGCCGATGACCGCGACCCGCCGGATGCTCTGCACGATCCCGCCTCCGTTTCAGGGCTTGCCCACAACCTACTGGCCAGTAGGCTACGCCTATGACCGACAGGTACGCGAGCTTCGTCCAATCGGGGGCCGGCCGCGCGCTGGTCAAGCGCCTCGGGCTACCCGACCCGCCGCGACTGCGCCGGCACACCCCCGGCGACCCGCTGCTGCCCGGGCCGGTCCTGCTGGGAGCGGCGACCGGGGGCCGGCTCGCCGAGCCGGTCGGCAAGATCCTGACCGCCGCCGGGGTCGAGCTGCGCGACCCCGCCGCCGACATCGACCCCACCGCCCGGTTCGGCGCCCTGGTGTACGACGCCACCGGCGTCACCGACTCCACCGGCCTGCGCCAGCTCTACGACTTCTTCCACCCGTACGCCCGCACGGTCCTGCCCAGCGGCCGGGTGGTCGTACTCGGCACCCCGCCGGCGGAGTGCGGCTCCCCCCGGGAGGCCACCGCACAGCGGGCTCTGGAGGGGCTGACCCGCAGCATCGGCAAGGAGTTCGGCCGGGGCGTCACCGCCCAGCTGGTGTACGTCACGAAGGAGGCCGGTAACGCCTCGGACGGCCCGGACCTCTCAGCCGGCACCCTCACCAGCCTCGAATCGACCCTCCGTTTTCTTCTCTCGGGCCGCTCCGCGTACGTCTCCGGGCAGGTGGTCCGGGTGGGCGCCGGTCACGCGGCGGCGCCGGCGGACTGGGACCGGCCGCTGGACGGCCAGGTCGTGCTGGTCACCGGGGCGGCCCGGGGCATCGGCGCCGCGCTGGCCCGGGTGCTGGCCCGCGACGGCGCCCAGGTCGTCGCCCTGGACATCCCGGCGGCCGGCGACGAGCTGGCCACGGTGGTCAACGAGATCGGCGGCAGCGCCGTGCAGCTCGACCTGACCACCCCGGACGCCCCGACCCGGCTCGCCGAGCACCTCGCCGCCCGGCACGGCCGGGTCGACGTGGTGGTGCACAACGCCGGCATCACCCGGGACAAGACCCTCGGCCGGATGGATGCCGACCGCTGGGACCAGGTGATCGACGTCAACCTCTCCAGCCAGGAACGGATCAACGACGTACTGCTGGAGCGCGACCTGATCCCGGCCGGCGGCCGGATCGTCTCGGTCTCGTCCATCGCCGGGATCGCCGGCAACCGCGGGCAGACCAACTACGCCACCAGCAAGGCCGGCGTGATCGGGCTGGTCGACTCGCTCGCCCCGGCGCTGCGTGGGCGCGGGATCAGCGTCAACGCCGTCGCGCCCGGGTTCATCGAGACCCGGCTGACCGCACGGATCCCGCTGGCGCTGCGCGAGGCGGGCCGCCGGATGAACAGCATGTCGCAGGGCGGGCTGCCGGTGGACGTGGCCGAGACCATCGGCTGGCTGGCCTGGCCGGCCAGCGGCGCGGTCAGCGGCAACGTGGTCCGGGTCTGCGGCCAGAGCCTGCTGGGGGCGTGATGGCGCGGCGGAAGGAACGACCGGAGGACGCCTCGACCGAGGACCTCTCCGTCCACGAGCTGATCGACGGGCCGACGGAGGTCATCTCGCCGGCGCAGCTGGCCGCCGTCCGCGCGACCGGCCCGTCGGGGTACGACGCGAGCACCGAGGCCACCCACGACCTGTCGCGGTACGCCACGGACGAGCCGGCCGCCCCGGGGAGACGGGCCCGGCTGGAGCTGTCCCGGATGCCGGCGCAGGGGGCGCTCTACCGGCGGGCGCTGCGCGACGCGGTGCCGGTGATCGGCCGGTCCCGCCGCCCGGACGCGCCGCCGCAGGTCGAGCTGGCGGTCGCCGGGGCCACCGTCGACCGGGCGCACCTGGCCGACTACGACCGGGTCTGCGGCTTCCGGCTCGCCGACCGGCTGCCCGCCACGTATCCGCACGTCATGGGCTTCCCACTGGCGCTGCGGCTGATGACCACGCCGGAGTTCCCCATCCCGCTGACCGGGGTGGTGCACGTGGGCAACCGGATCACCGTGCACCGCCCGATCGAGGCCGACGAGGCGCTGGACTTCGTCACCTACGCGGAGCACCTGCGCCCGCACGAGCGTGGGCGGCAGATCGACGTCGTCCTGGTCGGGTCGGTCGACGGTGAGGAGGTCTGGCGCGGCGTCTCGACGTACCTCGGGAAGGAGCGCACGCCCGGCGGCGGCGCCCGGCGCGACCCGGGTGACCGGCCCGCGCCGCCGGCCGCCTCCGCCCGGTGGCGGGTCGAGCCCCGGGTGGGTACGGACTACGCCCGGGTCTCCGGCGACCACAACCCGATCCACACCTCGAAGCTCGGGGCCCGGCTGCTCGGCTTCCCCCGCCCGATCGCGCACGGGATGTGGAGCAAGGCCCGCTGCCTGGCCGCGCTGGAGAGCCGGCTGCCGGACGCCTACACCGTCGACGTGGCGTTCAAGCTGCCGGTGCCGCTGCCCACCACGGTCGCCTTCAGCGCCACCCCGGGCTGGGACTTCGCGCTGCACGACGCCCGGACCGGCCGGCCGCACCTGGTCGGCACGATCCGCTGACGGCGGGGTGCCGGGGCGGCGTCCCCGGCACCCGTTCTGCCCGGATGCGCCTCCCGCCGAGGGTCGGTCACCGGAGCATGAGGGCATGCAGTCGGTGCTCGACCTGCTTCACCACACCGTCACCTCGCCGTGGGTGTACCTGGTGATCTTCGTGGTGACCGCGGTCGACGCCTTCTTCCCGGTGGTGCCGGGCGAGACGGTGGTGATCACCGCCGGGGTGTTCGCCGCGGCCGGCGAGCCGAACCTGGTCGCGGTGATCGTGGTGGCCGCGGTCGGCGCGCTCGCCGGCGACCACGTCTCGTACGGCATCGGCCGGGGCGGCGGCGCGCACCGGCTGGCCCGGCTGCCGGCGGAGAGCCGCCGCCGAACCGGGTCGGACTGGGCCCGGCGGGCGGTGGACCGGCGGGGCGGCTCGATCCTCACCACGTCGCGGTACGTGCCGGGTGGCCGCACCGCGGTCACCCTGACCATGGGTGCCGTCCGGTACCCGCTGTCCCGCTTCCTCTTCTTCGACGCGGTGGCCACCGGCAGCTGGGCGATCTACTGCGGGCTGCTCGGCTACTTCGGCGGCCTGGCCTTCGAGCACGATCCGGGCCGCGCGCTGCTGGTCGGCGTCGGGCTCTCCCTCGCCGTCACCGGCCTGCTGGAGCTGGGCCGGTGGCTGCGTCGCCGGGCGCACCGGCGGGCCGCCGCCCGCCGCTGAAGCTGATCAGGCCGGCGGGGTGGGCGGGCGCCAGGTGGCGCCGCGCAGCAGTTGGCCGGCGCCGAGCCAGGCCGCGTTCATCATCCGGGTGGCGGTCTTCTCCGGGTCGGCCTCCGGATGGTCGGCGAGCCAGTCCGCGAGGGACTCGGTCGCCCCGACCAGGGCGTACGCGACGACCTCCAGCTCGGTCTCGCCCACCTCGCGCCCCTCGGCGCGCAGCGCGTGGTCCAGCATCCCGGCCACCACCTCGACCAGCCGGGCGCGCATCGCGGCCAGCTCGCCGGCGAACGGCTGGGAGCCGCGGGCCTGCCGGTAGAGCACCGCCCAGCCGTCCCGGTGAGCGCCGACGAAGCCGAAGAAGGCGCGCAGCCCGCGCCAGAGCCGTTCGTCCGCGGGCAGGTCCGGGGCGGCGGCCCCGGCGATGGCCTCCATCATCCGGGTGCCCTCACGGTGCAGGCAGGCGACGAAGAGCTCCTCCTTCGTGCCGAGGTACGCGTAGACCATCGGCTTGGAGATGCCGGCGTCCTCGGCGATCTCGTCCATGCTCGCGGCGTGGAAGCCGCGTCGGGAGAAGACCTTGACGGCCGCGTCGAGCATCTGCTGCTCGCGTACGGCCCGGGGCAGGCGCTTGAAGGTCGGTGTGCTGGACACTCTTGCGAGCATACCTACTCGTGCGTAAGGTTACGCCCGAGTAACCAAAGTCGGCCCGCCCGAGAGGTGCATCCCCCAATGACTGACTTCGACCCGGCCAACTTCGGCAACGTCGGCCCCAAGGAATTCGCCCAGCTGGTCAAGTCCACCCCCGACGACAAGATCGCCGAGGTCATGTCCGGCGACCTGCGCGGCAAGATCCTGAGCACGGTCTTCGGCCGGATGCCGGAGCTGTTCCGCCCCGACCGGGCCGGCTCGACCAACGCGGTGATCCACTGGAACATCACCGGTCGCCCCGACGGTGGCACCGACACCTACGAGATCGCCATCGCCGACGGCAAGTGCGTCGTCAACGAGACTCCGCAGCACGACCCGAAGCTCAGCCTCACCATGGGCCCGGTCGAATTCCTGAAGATCGTCTCCGGTGGCGGTAACCCGGTGATGATGTTCATGACCGGCAAGCTGAAGGCCAAGGGCGACCTGGGCCTGGCCGCCAACATCGCCAACCTGTTCGACATCCCCAAGGCCTGACGTGGCCGAGTTCTCGCTCGACCTGAACGAGGAACAGCGGGATCTACGCGACTGGGTGCACGGCTTCGCAGCCGAGGTCGTGCGCCCGGCCGCGGCCGAGTGGGACGCCCGGGAGGAAACCCCGTGGCCGGTCATCCAGGAAGCGGCGAAGGTCGGCCTCTACGGCTTCGAGTTCCTCGCCACCTGCTGGGCCGACCCCACCGGCCTCTCCCTGCCGATCGCCAGCGAGGAACTCTTCTGGGGTGACGCCGGCATCGGTCTGGGCATCTTCGGCACCTCCCTCGCGGTAGCCGCCATCTACGGCGCGGGCACCCCCGACCAGATGGTCGAATGGGTGCCGCAGTGCTTCGGCGACGTCGACCAGCCCGCCGTCGCCGCCTTCTGCACCAGCGAGCCGGAGGCCGGCTCCGACGTCGGCGCGATGCGTACCCGGGCCGTCTACGACGAGGCCACCGACGAGTGGGTGCTGCGCGGGCAGAAGGCGTACGCCACCAACGGCGGGATCGCCGGGGTGCACGTGGTCACCGCCTCCGTCGAGCCGTCGCTCGGGTCCCGGGGGCAGGCCGCTTTCGTCGTACCGCCGGGGACCGCGGGGCTCACCGCCACCCGCAAACTGCGCAAGCTCGGGCTGCGCGCGTCGCACACCGCCGACGTCTTCCTCGACGACGTCCGGGTGCCCGGGCGCTGCCTGCTCGGCGGCCGGGACGCCCTCCTGGAACGCCTCGACCGGGCCCGCTCCGGCCGGCGCGCCTCCGGGCAGGCCGCGATGCGCACCTTCGAGCTCTCCCGCCCCACCGTCGGCGCGCAGGCGCTCGGCGTGGCCCGCGCCGCCTACGAGTACGCCCTGGACTACGCCAAGGACCGGGTCCAGTTCGGACGGCCGATCATCGAGAACCAGGCGGTGGCGTTCGCGCTCGCCGACATGCGGACCGAGATCGACGCCGCCCGGCTGCTGGTCTGGCGGGCCTCCTGGATGGGCCGCAACAACCGGCCCTTCACCGCCGGGGAGGGCTCGATGTCCAAGCTCAAGGCGGGCGAGGTGGCCGTCTCGGTCACCGAGAAGGCCGTCCAGCTGCTCGGCGGGGCCGGCTTCCTGCGCGACCATCCGGTCGAGCGCTGGTACCGGGACGCGAAGATCTACACCATCTTCGAGGGCACCTCCGAGATCCAGCGGCTGGTCATCTCCCGGGCCATCTCCGGGATGCAGATCCGCTGACCGTCACCCTCGGTGCCGGCACCCTCCACCCCGGGTGCCGGACGGGGTGGCCCGGCAGACACCGGCTGGGCTCAGGCAGGCATCCGGTGCATGATCGAAAGGTGACGCCCCGGTGAAGGGGCCCCGGTGGGGGCCCCTTCACCGCACCCCCCAGAAGGAGGCCCGCCGCATGGACCTGCCGTTCGTCGTGGCCACGCTGACCCGACGCGGGTTGCTCACCCCGGGCCGACCGATCCGGGTCGCCTCCCAGCTCGGGGCGCTGCGCAAGTGGGGCTGGAGCCTCGCCGGCGAGCTGCGCCAGGCCGCCGCCCGCGACCCCGGCCGGGTCGCAGTCGTCGACGACCAGGGCGCGGAGACGAGCTACCAGGAACTGCTCGACCGCGCCGAACGGCTGGCCCGGGCCATGCGTACGGCCCTCGGCGTACAGCCCGGCGACCGGATCGGGGTGCTCTGCCGCAACCACCGTGGACTGATCGAGGCGGTCGTCGCCGCCACCGTCCTCGGCGCGGACGCGGTGCTGGTCAACACCGGCCTCTCCGCCGCCCAGCTCACCACCGTCGCCGAGGAGCAACGGCTGCGGGTGCTGGTGCACGACGCCGAGTTCGCCGAGCGGATCCTCGGCCTCCCCGCCGACGTGCAGCGGGTGGACGAGCGCGGCCACGAGGAGCTGATCGCGGGGGCGCTCCCCGGCGAGGAACTGCAACCACCCGAGCGCGACGGCCGGACCATCGTGCTCACCTCCGGCACCACCGGCACCCCGAAGGGCGCCCGCCGCCCCACCCCGAACGGCTTCGGCCCGCTGGTGTCCATCATCGACCGGATCCCGCTGCACACCCGGGACACGGTGCTGATCGCCGCGCCGCTCTTCCACACCTGGGGGTACGCCGCCCTCCAGGTCGCCTTCGCGCTGCGCGCCACCATCGTGCTGCACCACCGCTTCGACCCGGCGGCCACGCTGGCCGCGCTCGTGACCCACCAGTGCCAGGCGCTCTTCGCCGTACCGGTGATGCTGCAGCGGCTGCTCGACGTGCCGCCGCCCGACCCGCTGCCCCCGCTGAAGGTCGTCGCGGTGAGCGGCTCGGCGCTGCCCGGCGGGCTCGCGCCCCGCTTCATGGACGTCTACGGCGACGTGGTCTACAACCTGTACGGCTCGACGGAGGTCTCCTGGGCGTCCATCGCCACCCCGGCCGACCTGCGCGAGGCGCCCACCACCGCCGGCCGGCCGCCGCACGGCACCCGGCTGGAGATCCTCGACGCCGACGGCCAGCCGGTGCCCGACGGCCGGGTCGGCCGGATCCTCGTCGGCAACGAGATGCTCTTCGAGGGCTACACCTCCGGTGCCCGGCGGGAGACCCACGACGGGCTGCTCGACACCGGCGACCTCGGCCGGATCAACGCCGACGGGCTGCTCTTCGTCGACGGCCGGGCCGACGACATGATCGTCTCCGGGGGCGAGAACGTATTTCCGTCCGAGGTGGAGGATCTGCTCTCCCGCCTCCCCCAGGTCCGCGAGGCCGCCGTCATCGGGGTGCCCGACCCCGAGTACGGCCAGCGGCTCGCCGCCTTCCTCGGCCTGCACCCCAACGAGACCCTCGACCCGGAGGCGGTCCGCGAGTACGTCCGGCACTACCTGGCCCGCTTCTCGGTGCCCCGCGACGTGATCTTCGTGAAGTACCTGCCGCGAAACGCCACCGGCAAGGTGCTCAGCCGGGAACTGCGCCGGTACTACGGTTGACCATGCGCTTCTTCACCGACCGGCACGGGTTCCCCGGTTACGAGTCCGACGAGCCACGCCACACGGCGCTCGGCGTCTGGTTCCAGATGGAGCTGCGGAACTCGCCGTACCAGTGCCTGGACCTGCTCGCGATCCTGGACGACGTGGCCGCCGGCCGGGCCGACGAGCGCGAGTGGGACGGCGAGGCGTTCCTGGTGACCGTCACCCGGCCCGGCGTGACGGTGCGCAACACCATCCTCCCCGACCAGCACGGCAGGTACGAACTGACCGAGGTGCGGAGGCTGGCGGAGGAGTACTGGGAGTATCTCTCCGACCAGCCCCGACCCCGACTGGCCTTCGACCTCGCCGACTGGGAGCGCACCTGGTCCCGGACGCATCCCTGCCGGGGCCGGCTCTTCCCAGCGGTTTGACCGCGGTGGGCGGGGCAAGCTCCCGCCGGCCGTGCCGCAACAGCTTGACCAGGGCCGTCGACGTCAGGTCGTCGGCCATGTGCCAGTCGCCGCAGAGCAGGTACCCCCTCCGGCGCAGCGGTTCCAGCCGCGCCACGACGTATTCGCGGGAGCCCTCGAGGCGGCAGGCGATCCCGCCACATCCTCGCCCTCACCGCTGAAACGGAGGCGATGGCGTCGGAGGTTGCCGGTCAGTCCGGAAGGGCGATCCGGCCCTCGACCGCCGCGGCGGCGATGTCGGTGCGGTGGTGCGAGCCGGCCAGCTCGACGCCGCGTACCAGAGCGTAGGCGGCGTCCCGCGCGGCGGCGAGATCCGGGCCGGTGGCCGTACCGCAGACGACCCGGCCCCCGGCGGAGAGCAGGGTGCCGTCGGCCCGGCGGGCGGTGCCGGCGTGGATGATCCCCGCGCGGTCCGCGCCGGTGATCACGTCACCGGTATGCGGCGACGCCGGGTAGCCCTCGGCGGCCACCACCACCGTCACGGCCGCGCCGTCGTGCCAGCGCAGTGGCGGGTGCGCGGCCAGCGTGCCGGTCGCCGCGGCGTGCAGCAGACCGGCCAGCGGGGTCTCCAGCAGGGCGAGGACGACCTGCGTCTCCGGGTCGCCGAAGCGGGCGTTGAACTCGATCACCCGGGGGCCGGCGACGGTGAGCGCCAGGCCGACGTAGAGCAGGCCGGCGAACGGGGTGCCCCGACGGCGCATCTCGGCCAGCGTCGGGTGCACGACGTCGCGCATCACCTCGTCGATCAGATCCGGCGGGGCCCAGGGCAGTGGCGCGTACGCCCCCATGCCGCCGGTGTTCGGGCCGGAGTCGCCGTCGCCGGCCCGCTTGAAGTCCTGCGCGGGCAGCAGCGGCACCGCCGCCTCGCCGTCGGTCACCACGAACAGGGAGACCTCCGGGCCGGCGAGGTACTCCTCGATCACCACCCGGCCGCACTCGCGCGCGTGCTCCAGGGCGATCTGCCGGTCGTCGGCGACCACCACGCCCTTGCCGGCGGCCAGCCCGTCGTTCTTCACCACGAACGGGGGGCCGAACTCGTCCAGGGCCCGGCCGGCGCTCTCCGAATCGGTGCAGGTGAAAGCCCGCGCGGTCGGTACGCCGGCAGCGGTCATGATCTCCTTGGCGAAGGCCTTGGAGCCCTCCAGGCGGGCCGCCTCGGCGGACGGCCCGAAGGCCGGGATGCCCTTGGCACGGACCGCGTCCGCCACGCCCGCGACCAGCGGCGCCTCCGGCCCGATCACCACCAGGTCGGCGCCCACCTCCACGGCCAGCGCCGCCACCGCCGACGGATCGGCGGGAGCGACCCCCCGCAGCTCGGCGAGCGAAGCGATACCGGGATTCCCCGGCGCCGCCACCAACGCCTCCACCGAGGGATCACCGGCAAGTCCCAGCGCGAGCGCATGCTCCCGCCCACCACCACCCACAAGAAGAACCCGCACGACCCCGGATCCTACCGACCCCATCCTCCACCCCCGTTGATCATGAGGTTAGCGGCAGCATCTGAGATCGACTTCGCCGTCAACCTCATGATCAACGTGTGGTGGCGGCCGTTATCGCCTGGCGGACGGTCCAGGGGATGTAGTGGGGGTCCAGGGTGTCCTGCCAGGTGAAGCGGAGGATGGCCCAGCCTGCGTTGGCCAGGCGGTTCTGTCTGCGACGGTCGGCGAAGACCGCGTCCGGGGTGTCGTGGGCGGCCCGGCCGTCGGCTTCGGCGATGATCTTGGGGCCACGCCAGCCGAGATCCCCGATGCCGAGCAGATAGCCGTCGGCGTCGCGCACCTCGAGTTGCAGGACGTCGGGCGGAATCCTGCCGTCGACGCAACGCAGTCTGGTGCGGGTCTCCAGTGGCGACTGAGCCCGGCCGTCCGCCTCGGTCAGATAGCCGCGGGCCGCCACCGCACCGCGCCGCCTCCGGACGAGTGCGGGGACCAACGACAGGTCGTCCTCGGTGAGGAGGCGACGGTTCAGCGCGGAGTCGAGCACGGAGACCGCCGGATAGCGCGGCGCCCTCAGGATGATGTCGACGACCGTCCGCAGCGGGGAGGTTGCCGCTATCCCCCGCACCGGCACCACCGAGCCGGCGGGCCGGTCGAGCTGATGCAGCACGATGGCCGGATCCTGCACCCGCGTCGCCCTCGCCGCCCGTCCGGGCAGCGCTATGTGAATCTCCTCCGTCCGCGGGAGACCCGCAATGCCGTGCAGTTCCGCGGCGGTGCCCAGGACGGCGCGAGCCGAGGACCCCAGGGACAGGACGGCAGCACGGATACGGCTACGGCGGGCCACGGGAGCCCGGGAATCGATGAGGTACACCGCCCGGGCGAGGGGCCGCCAGCGACCGAAGGTGACCAGGTTGTCGATCTCATGCCGGCCGAACCCGAGCTGGAGCGCCTGAGCCCGGGTCACCACCCCGTCCTGAGCCCTGGCGATACGCCCGAGAAGCGTCCCCCGTTCCATCGCTCACACGATGCAGGACGCCCGCCTCGCCCCATACCCCCTGTGGAAAACCCCGCCCACCCTGTGGACAACACACGCTGACCCCGTTCGTTGATCATGAGGTTAGCGGCAGTTCAGGCGATCAACTTCGCCGTCAACCTCATGATCAACGCGATTTGGCGGGGGGTGGGGTGGGGTGGGGTTAGGGGAGGAGGGGGTGGCGGACTACGTTTTCTTCGCGGCCGGGGCCTACGCCGACGACGCTTACGCGGGTGCCGCAGAGTTCTTCGATCCTCGCGATGTAGCGCCTGGCGTTCTCGGGGAGGTCTTCCTCGGTCCGGGCCTTGGTGATGTCCTCCCACCAGCCGTCGAGCTCTTCGTAGATCGGCGTGGCGTGGTGGAAGTCGGTCTGGGTCATCGGCATGTCGTCGAACCGCTCGCCGTTGATCTCGTAGCCGACGCAGATCGGCACCTTCGACATGCCGGTGAGCACGTCCAGCTTGGTGACCACCAGGTCGGTGACGCCGTTGAGGCGGCAGGCGTACCGGGCGACGACGGCGTCGAACCAACCGCAGCGCCGCTCCCGGCCGGTCGTCGTGCCGTACTCGTGGCCGATCTTGCGCAGGTGCTGGCCGTTGTCGTCGAAGAGCTCGGTCGGGAACGGGCCGGCACCCACCCGGGTGGTGTACGCCTTGCTCACCGCGATCACCTTGGTGATCGCCGTCGGCGGGATGCCGGCGCCCACGCACGCCCCACCGGCCGTCGGGTTCGACGAGGTCACGAAGGGGTACGTGCCGTGGTCCATGTCGAGCATGGTCGCCTGGGCACCCTCCAGCAGCACCGTCTCGCCGCGGTCCAGCGCGTCCCAGAGCATCACCCGGGTCTCGGCGATGTACGGCTTGAGCCGCTCCGCGTACTCCAGGTACTCCTCGATCGTCGCGTCGAGGTCGATCGCCTTGCGGTTGTAGATCTTGAACAGGAGCTGGTTCTTCTCGCGCAGCGCGAGTTCCAGCTTCTTGCGCAGGATGCCCGGGTCGAGCAGGTCCTGCAGGCGGATGCCCATCCGGGCGACCTTGTCGCCGTACGCCGGGCCGATGCCGCGGCCGGTGGTGCCGATCCGGCGGGTGCCGAGGTAGCGCTCGACCACCCGGTCCAGCGCCCGGTGGTGCGGCATGATCAGGTGCGCGTCGCCGGAGATGCGCAGCCGGGAGACGTCCACCCCGCGCTCGGCGAGGCCGTCGATCTCGGCGAGCAGCACCTTCGGGTCGACCACCACGCCGTTACCGATGACGATCATCGCGCTCGGGGAGAGCGCGCCCGACGGCATCAGGTGCAGCGCGTACTTCTGCCCGTCCGGCGTGATCACCGTGTGGCCGGCGTTGTTGCCGCCGGAGTAGCGCACGACGTAGTCGACCCGCTCACCCAGCAGGTCGGTAACCTTGCCCTTGCCCTCGTCGCCCCACTGAGCGCCTAGGAGCACGATCGCTGGCATCTCTTCCGCCTCCAGAAGGCTCGGGTGCCAGGTGGCGACCGGTTGGCGAGCCCGGGGTGTCAGGCTAACAAGTAGTGACGGCGTGCCCGGCAGGGGTCGCGTCGAGAGGCAGGAGGCTCCTTCGTGTACGACGTGGTGCTGCTCACCCTCGGCTCGGAGCGGGACGCTCCCGGTGGAGGCTGCGGCAGCGGCGGCGCCTGCTGCGGCGGCGCCTCCGAGGCGGCCGGGGACAAGCCCGACGAGCGCTGCGAGACGCCGCGCGTACCGGTGCTGGCCTGCGCGGACGCGCTCACCGCCCGGGGTGCCCGGGTGGAGACCGTCACCGCCCGTTCGGACGCCGAGGTCGACGAGGTGCTGGCCCGGCTCGACGGCCCGCCCCGCCCCGACGGCCTGACCTGGCCCGATCCCGACTCGAAGACCCGGCTGGTCGTCGCCACCGCGAGCGACGCCCAGTTGCGCGCCGTCGTGCGCCGACTGGTCCGCCGGTACGCCCCACCGCCCAGCCGCCGCCCGGACGACCTGGCCGGCAACCGTACGGTGCCCGACCTGCCGCCGATCGGCGTACTGCCGCTCGATCCGGCCCGGGGTGGCGCGCACCGGGACCTGGCCGCGCAGCTCGGCCTGCCGCGCGACCCCGCCGTGGTGGCCGCCGCGGTGCTCGACGGCGGCGTACGCCGGCTCGATCTGCTGCGCAACGACGCCGGCTCGGTGACCCTGGACGGCGCGCTGCTCGGCGCCGCCGACGAGGCCGGCCGTCCGCTGCACTGGCGCGGCCGGGTCGAGGTGGACGACGCGGTGCTCTCCGACGGCGAGGACCCGATCCTGGCCTGCGCGGTGGGCAACGCCGGCGGGTACGCGACCCTGGACCAGCTGCCGCTGCTCACCGCCCCCGACCCGACGGACGGGCTGGTGGAGGTGGCCGTGGCCGTTCCCGTGGTGACCCGGTCGGCGTTGGGCAGGAAGCGGATCCGCTTCGAGGTCCGCCGCGCCCGGGGCCGCGCGGTGTCCGTCGTACCCCGGGACGAGAAGGTGCCGTTCCTCGACGACGGGGTCGAGGGCGAGCTGAGCCGCAAGCGCTCCTGGTGGATCGAGCCGGGCGCCTGGGCGGTCTTCACCGGCTGACCTCGCCGGGTTCCACTACGTTCCGTAACCGGAAGGGGACGGCCTATCCTCGGCAGGAGGAATGGGGAGGAATCGTGGTGGACGAGAACGCCGACCGGGCGAGGCTGCCCGGCCAGCAACCGGTGCCGGAGCGGGACATCGAACCGCTCTGGCCCGACCCGACCGACCCCGGCCCGACGGGCCCGGTCTGGGCCGCCCACCAGTCCGCGGCCTACCCCTCGCTGACGGCCGGGGTCGACCCCACGCCCGAGGCCGACGGCTGGTCACCGCCCGCACCGGACCTGGGCGGCCAGCCCGATACCGCGCCGAGGCCGGGCGGCCAGCCCGAAAGCGCACCGGACCTGGGCGGCCAGCCCGGAACCGCACCGGGACAGGGCGGCGAGCCCGCGCCGGGCCTCGTGCCGGCGCTCCGGGTCGGTCAGCCGGCTCCGGTGAACCTCGACCTGCCGTTCACCCTGGACCAGGCGATCGGCGCGCCGCCGCCGGTGGATCCGCCGGCGCTGGTGTCGCCGCCCGGGACCGTCGGGCACGGCACGCCGCAGTCGGCCGCGCCGGGACCGCCGCCCGGGACCGCCGAGCAGGACGCACCGCAGTCGGCCGCGCCGGGCACCCCGGTGGTGGCCGGCGGGCGGGGCGAGTCGCCGTGGGCCCAGCCTCCCCAGCGGACCTCCGCCGGCACGGAGGAGGCGGTCGGCAGCGCCGCCGTCCCGGGCACCGGCACCCCCACCCCGACGCCGCCGAGGCTCGGCCCGTTCCCACCGTCGCCCGGCACGCCGCTGAACCCGCCCGGGCCACACCCGCCGACGGAGTACCCACCCGGCCCGACGCTGTCGATACCCGCCCCGCAACCCGGCCCGGCGGCGCACAGCGGCCCGGCGGCGCACACCGGCCCGAACACGCACACCGGCCCGGCGGGGCACGCCGGCCCGACCCAGCACGCCGGCCCGGCGACGCACAACGGCCAGCCCATGCCGCCGGCATCCGTCACCGGACCGCCGCAGCCCTCCGCCGGCTGGCCGGGTACCCCTTGGCCGCCGGCCGGTGCGCCGCAGCAGCGGTACCCCCAGCAGCCGGAGCCGGCGCCGGCCGCCTTCCCGGAACCGGCCTGGACGCCGGAGGGTGGCGTCGCGCCGACCGCGGAGGACTTCGCCCGTCGCCGGCAGATCCGCCCGGCCGACCCGGTCGCCACCATGGGCGTACGGGCGGTGGTGAACCGGATGGGGCTGGTGAAGCTTCCGCCCGGGCGGCACGAGCAGGAGCTGCGCCAGGACATCGAGATGGTCCGCCGCAACTTCGGTGGGCTGCGCCAGGTGACCGTGGTCAACCCGAAGGGCGGCGCCGGCAAGACGGTGGCCATCCTGCTGCTCGCGATGACCTTCGGGCAGAAGCGCGGCGGGTACGTGCTGGCCTGGGACAACAACGAGACCCAGGGCACCCTGGGCATGCGCGCCCAGCAGGACTTCCACTCCCGTACGGTCCGGGACATGCTGCGTGACCTCGGGCAGTTCCAGGGCGCGCACGGCCGGATCGGCGACCTGTCGCAGTACGTCCGCTCGCAGGGCGAGGGGATGTTCGACGTGCTCGCCTCGGACGAGTCGGCCACCGGCGGCGAGATGCTCACCGCGGCGGCGTTCGCCGAGATCCGCGAGGTGGTCAGCCGCTTCTACAAGCTGATCTTCGTGGACACCGGGAACAACGTCCGGGCGCAGAACTGGCAGGCCGCGATGGACGCCACCGACCAGCTGGTGGTCACCATGTCGGCGCGGAACGACTCGGCGGAGACCGCCGCGCGGATGCTCGACCACCTCGAGCAGAGCGGCCGGCAGCGGCTGGTCCGGCAGGCGGTGACCGTCGTCTCGATGCCACCGTCCCGCAAGGAGATCGACCTGCCGGCGATCCAGGAGCACTTCGCCGCCCGGACCCGGGCGGTGCTGCTGGCGCCGTACGAGCGGTTGATCGACACCGGCGAGCCGATCCGGTACGGCGGACTCTCCTCGGCCACCCGGGACGCCTGGCTGAAGATCGCCGCGGCGGTGGCCGAGGGCCTCTGAGCTGGTACGACGGCCGGCCCGGCTCCGCACCGCGCCGGCCGTCGTACCGGGGTCAGGCGCCGGCCAGGGCATCCCCGGCGGCTGGGTCGCAGTCGCGCAGGAACTGGGCGCAGCGGGCCGCCTCGTCCGCCTCGCCGATCTCGCCGGCGGCCCGGGAGAGCACGTACAGGCAGCGGAGGAAGCCCTGGTTGGGCGCGTGCGACCAGGGCACCGGGCCGTGGCCCTTCCAACCGTTGCGGCGCAACTGGTCCAGGCCGCGGTGGTAGCCGGTCCGGGCGTAGGCGTACGCCGCGATGGTCTGCCCGGCGTTGAACGACCGGGTCGCCAGCGCCGCCCAGGCCGCGCTGTGGGTCGGGAAGCGGGCCGCGACCTCGGCGTACGCCTCGTCGGTGCCCGCCTGCCCGGCGTCGGCCAGGGCGGCGTCGGCCTCGTCGTGCACGGGCAGGAGGGTGGCCGGGGGCTCCGGCAACAGGTTCTGCATCGCCCCATTCAACCCGCTTCGCCCCCCACCGCGCGAGGGGGTCCGGGCGATGCGCTGGCTGAACGGTGGAGGCGTTCGTCACGCCTGCGGCTTCCGCCCCCCGGCCCTGCGGCCCATGCCGCCGCGAGATGTTTTCCACTACAACTATTGGTCCGGAGCCTCCCCAGGAACCGGTTACGCAGGAGCCCGGTGGCCTCGGTCACCGGGCTCCTGTCGTATCCGGCGGCCCTGGTTTGGCGGGTTGCCGGGCCGGGGCAGGATGGCGTGGTGCCGACCCCACCTCCCGCGGACGTCCTCGCGCCGCACGAAAGCCACCATGACGAGATCGAGACCCGGGAGGAGTTCGACCGACGCCGGACGACCGGCAGCCTGGCCGGCCTGACCGTGCAGGGGCTCCGCCTCGACCTCGACCCCGTGCCCGACCTGACCGGCACCGACGTCGCCGGCACCCTCTTCGTGGGCTGCCGGTTCGCCTCCCGGGAGGTGGGCGCCGACCTGGTCCGGCGCGGGGCGAACGTGGTGCCCCCGTTCTCCGGCCTGCCGTACCCGACCCAGCCGACGCACCTCTACACCCCCGACGACCTGGCCGCCGGCTTCGCCGAGGGCGGGTTCGCCGGAATGTACGACACCCGGGTGTACGACCATTTCCGGGCGCACGGCGGGGCGCTGCCGGACGTCCGGGAGGCGCTCGGCCAGCGGCTGCACGACCACGGGGTGGACAACGCCCTGGGCGACGCCACCCGCGCCTGGCTGGCCGCGCACGGTCCGCAGTCGGTGGTCGGGGTGATGGGCGGGCACGCCGTGCCGCGCGGCAGCGTGCCGTACCGGATGGCGGCGGTGCTGGGCTGGGAGCTGGCCCGGGCCGACCGGCTCGTGGTGACCGGCGGCGGCCCCGGGGTGATGGAGGCGGCGAACCTCGGCGCGTTCCTCGCGGCCTGGCCGGCCGACGAGCTGACCGCGGCGATCGACCTGCTCGCGGCGGCGCCCGATTTCATCGACCACGACCGCTACACCGCGGCGGCGCTGGCCGTCCGCGCGCGGTACGCGACCCCGCCGGCGGTCCCGCAGCAGCGCTCCCCCGGCCTGGGCTGGGCCCGCTCCGGCGGGCTGGCCATCCCCACCTGGCTGTACGGGCACGAGCCGGCGAACCTCTTCGCCGGGCGGATCGCCAAGTACTTCTCCAACGCCATCCGGGAGGACACCATCCTGCGGCTGGCCCGGGGCGGGATCGTCTTCGCGCCCGGCCGGGCCGGGACGGTGCAGGAGGTGTTCCAGGCGGCGACGAAGACGTACTACGGCACCGACGGGGCGAGCGGGGCGTACGTCTTCCTGGACCGGGCGTACTGGACGACGGAACTGCCGATCGAGGCGCTGTTGCGGCCGCTGCTCGCCGCGTCCCCGTTCGGGGACCTGTCGTCGACCGTGCACCTCACCGACGACGTCCGGGAGGCCGTCACGGTGCTCACGGCCTGAGACGCCGACGGCCGGCGCCCCGAGCGGGGCGCCGGCCGTGGAAGTGGAGCTGGTTACTTCATCGTGGTGCCGGTGGAGCGCAGGTGCTCGCAGGCCTCGACGACGCGGGCGGCGAGACCGGCCTCGGCCGCCTTGCCCCAGGTCCGCGGGTCGTACTGCTTCTTGTTTCCGACCTCGCCGTCGATCTTCAGCACGCCGTCGTAGTTGCGCAGCATGTGGTCCGCGACGGGGCGGGTGAAGGCGTACTGGGTGTCGGTGTCGATGTTCATCTTCACCACGCCGTAGTCCAGCGCCTCGCGGATCTCCGACAGCAGGGAGCCGGAACCGCCGTGGAAGACCAGGCTGAGCGGCTTGTCCTTGCCGTACTTGGCGCCCACCGCCTCCTGGATCTGGTTGAGGATCTCGGGGCGGAGCTTGACGTTGCCCGGCTTGTAGACGCCGTGCACGTTGCCGAAGGTCAGCGCCGCCATGTAGCGGCCCTTCTCGCCCAGGCCGAGCGCGTCGACCATGGCCAGGCCGTCCTCGACGGTGGTGTAGAGCTTCTCGTTGATGGCGTTCTCGACGCCGTCCTCCTCGCCACCGACCACGCCGACCTCGATCTCGAGGACGATCTTGCCCTTGGCGGCCTCGTCGAGAAGCTGGGCGGCGATCTCCAGGTTCTCCGCCACCGGCACGGCCGAGCCGTCCCACATGTGCGACTGGAACAGCGGCTCCTCGCCGCGCTTCACCCGCTCCTGGCTGATCCCCATCAGCGGCCGGACGAACTTGTCCAGCTTCTCCTGCGGGCAGTGGTCGGTGTGCAGCGCGATGTTGACCGGGTACTTCTTGGCCACCTCGTGCGCGTACGCGGCGAACGCCACCGCGCCGGTCACCATGTCCTTGACCGACGGGCCGGAGAGGTACTCCGCGCCACCGGTCGAGACCTGGATGATGCCGTCACTCTCCGCGTCGGCGAAGCCCTTCAGCGCCGCGTTCAAGGTCTGCGAGGACGTCACGTTGATCGCGGGGTACGCGTACCGGCCGGCCTTGGCCCGGTCCAGCATCTCCGCGTAGGCCTCGGGGGAAGCGATGGGCATGTCGAACGCTCCTTACTTACCGCTGTCGGCCGGTCTGGCCGCTGTCTTCCTTAGCTGGCGCCGGACCGCGCTGTCCACCGCGGGAAGTATCCCGTAGAAGGTGGCGCCGGGCACAACCGGCTCCCTCACCGACCCTCCAGCCTGTCCGGTACGGCGACGCTGATCAGCCAGCTCACCACCGCCATCACGATGGCGCCCCAGAAGGCGGCCCAGAAACCGTCCACCCGGAACGGCAGGTCCAGCCCGTCGGCGATCGCGTCGGTGAGC
Organism: Micromonospora lacuserhaii; assembly: GCF_036902735.1. Classification (NCBI taxonomy): domain Bacteria; kingdom Bacillati; phylum Actinomycetota; class Actinomycetes; order Micromonosporales; family Micromonosporaceae; genus Micromonospora; species Micromonospora lacuserhaii. Next base: position 106,031 of record NZ_JBAKHO010000009.1, read on the forward strand.
AGAAAGAGCAGCGCGTTCACCACCAGCGCGAACAGCCCGAGGGTGAGCAGGTAGAACACGCAGCCGACCACCTTGATGACCGGCTTGAGCACCGCGTTGACCACCCCGAAGATCAGCGCCACCACCAGCAGGGTGAGCGCCGAGGTGGCGCTGTTGCGGCCGGTGACGTCGACCCCGGGCACGATCAGCGTGGTGACCCAGAGCGCGACCGCGGTGATCACCAGTCGGATCAGGAAACCCACGCCTCCATCCTGACACCGGCCGGCACCCCCGGAGGGACGATCCACCGAGTCCGCTTGCCGCGCCAACCGCGCGACGACCCCGCACAACCCGTACGGTGTGGGTGTATTCCGCCGGAACCAGGGAGGGACGACGATGGGTCAGCCCGACGAGGACTTCGCCCCGAGCGACCACCTCAGCCCGGAGGAGCGGGACCCGGAGGCCGAGCCCGCCGACGCGGTCGAGCAGGCCGCCTCGATCGACCCGGGCGACATCGACGCCGAGCCGCACCGCGGCCTGGAGGTCGGCGACTGGGACGCGATGGAGCAGGCCCGGGTGGTCACCGGGGACGAGGACGACTACCGCTGACGGCGCGCACCCCAGCCGGGTGAACCGTCCCGGTCACCGCAACCGGCTTATCCGGTCCGGGTGCGCCGCGGCCCACCCGGCCAACCGGTCGCCGCGCAGCGCCGCGAGGAACGCCGGCGCCTCCTGCGGGTCGGGCCGCAGTCGCCAGCTCTGCCCCGGCGGGGGCCCGACCGGCACGCTCAGCCCCACCGGCTCGACCGACCTCAACTCCGGAACGACCCGGAACAGCTCCAGCAGGGAGCCGTCGGCACTGGACACCGTCACGTCCGAGCCCACCGCGGCCAGCAGCCGGGACAACCGCGCCGGGTTGGTGACCAGCCCTTCGTCGGTGGCCCCGCGCACCAGCCCGGCGGCGAAGAGCTGGGCGTTCCGGTCCAGGTCGAGCGACCCGTCCGGCAGCCCCTTGCGCTGGCGAAGCAGGTCCACCGACGCCGCGCCGTCGAGCCGCTGACAGCCGGCCGGGAAGAGCCGGCCGGTGTGCGTGGAACGCACCCCGCGGGGCAGGCAGACCTCGACCCCGCCCAACTCGTCGGTGACCGTGCGCAGCACCGGGTACGTCAGCACCGCCCCCGCGTCGACCCGTACGCCGGTCAGGTCGGACACCGTGCGCCGGGTCAGCTCGTAGCCGTCCTTCAGGTCCGGTCGCCCCTCGCCCGCGCCCTTCAGGAACGCGCTGTTCAGCTTGCCGGTCCCGTGCCCGGGGATGGGCACCTCCATGTCCCGGGGGAGCGAGACCAGATAGGGCCGGCCGCGGTCGGCGGGAATGTGGATGATCAGCACCGAGTCCGCCAGTGGGGCCGATCCGTCGAGGCCGAGCAGCAGCACGTTCACCGCCCCGGCCGGCGCCGGCGGGGGCGGGCTGGGCTGCCCCAGCAGCACCGCTTCCCCGCCGGGTCGATCCGGGGTGAACTGCGGGATCGCGACACCCATCAGGCCGAACACGGCCAGCGCGGCGGCCCCCGCCTCCAGCCGGCGGCGACGCCGTCGCCGCCCGACGACCATCCGGTCGATCGCCGCGCGCAGCGGCCCGGTGGGCGGGGTGAGCGGCTCGTGCCGGGCGAAGGCGGCCCGCAGCTCCTCCTCGACGGTCATGAGCAGACCTCCATGTGTTCGGCGCGCAGGGTGGCCAGCGCCCGGGAAATGGACGAACGGACGGTCCCTACGGCGCAGCCGAGGATCTCGGCGATCTCCGCGTCCGGCAGGTCCTCGTAGTAGCGGAGCACCAGGCTGGCGCGTTGCCGGCGGGGCAGCCGGGCCAGCCAGGACCAGATCTGGTCCCGCTCCACGGCGTCCTGGGCGTGGTCGGCGCGCACCGGCACGGTCTCCTCCGGCTCGCCGCGCAGCAGCACCCGACGTACCCAGGACCCCCGCCGCCAGTCGACGTACTGGTTGGTCAGCATCCGGCGGACGTAGCGCTCCGGCGAATCGGCCCGGGCGACCCGGCGCCAGTTCAGCTGGACCCGCACCATGGTGTCCTGCACCAGGTCCTGCGCCTGGTGCGGATCACCGGTCAGCATGACCGCGTACCGCAGCAGCGCGGCCAGCCGCGAGTCGGCGAACTCCTCGTACGTCACTGCACCTCCCGGTGTCCCGACATGATGACGGGAGCGGGCGGCCGGAACGTTGCGGTCCGACCCCGGCGTCACGGCGGGTCGGGGCGGCCGTCACAAGGCGTCGACGTCCGCGGATCCGTTGCGACGGTCCTGGTCAGCCGTTCGGCTCGTTCAGCCCGCCGGGGACAACGGGCGGACTTAAGAAGCACTTAAGATCCGCAGGCTCCACCTGGACACCCCCACGGGAGGACCCACCAGAATGCTCACCCACTCCACCCGGCGCTGGCTCGCCGGGATGGGCGTCGCAGGCGCGCTCGTCGCCGCCTCCGCCATCCCCGCCGTCGCCGGGCCGTCCTCGGACGACGTGCTGCTCTACGCCAACGACGTGCTGCTCGCGCCCGGCGGCGAGGCGAAGTCCGTCACCCTGTACGCCTTCAGCGACGCCCTTGCCGAGGACGTCACCGTCACCGTGGACCGCACCGCGGTCGTCGACTTCGCCTCGGTCGCCCTCGCCGGCGACGTCAAGGGTTGCACGGAGACCGCTGCGCTCATCACCTGCAACTTCAACGGTCCCGACATCGTCGACTTCGTGCTCGACCTGACGGTCACCGCCAAGGACACGGCCACGGAGGGCGCCAAGGGTGACCTGGTCCTCGGTCTGGCCGTGAAGGGCGGAGCGAAGGCCACCACCCGTTCCACCGTGGAGATCGGCGAGGGCGTCGACCTCCAGGCGCAGGAGCAGCTCTCCCTCACCGGCGCGCCCGGCGCCACGCTGAAGGCTCCGATCGGCCTGGCCAACATCGGCGACACGACCGCCCACGGGGCGGTGCTGTTGTTCGCCGCCATGCCCACCCTCGCCCCGGCGCAGCGCTACGGCAACTGCGCCTACGTGGGGGACTTCGGCTCGACGCTGACCCGGTGCCGCTTCGACGACGAGATTCCCGCCGGCGCGGCGCTCCAGTTGGACGGCTCGTTCGGGGTGAAGATCGCCGCCGACGCCTGGGCGCCCAGCCGGCAGTACGGCCAGGCGATCTGGTTCACCGGGGACGACTACACGGAGTTCGCCAAGCAGTACCTGCCGGAGGAGGACTGGCAGCAGGGCAGCGGGACCGCCCTGAAGCTGGTGCCGGCGGCGGAGGCGCAGGCCCGTTCGCTGCGGCAGACCGACACGGACTCGAAGAACAACGCCACGTTCATCGACGCCCGGGTCACCGGGGACCAGCGCGCCGACGCCGCGGCCACCGGTGCCGAACTGCCCGGCACGGTGGGAAAGACGGTCACCACCAAGGTCGGCTTCGTCAACAACGGCCCCGCCATGATCAACGCGTACACCCCGGGTGAGCAGGTCACCGCGGCTCTGGTGACCATCCCCGCCGGCGCCACCGTGGTCGAGGCGCCCGACCTGTGCGCGCCGGGCACCGTCGACGAGCAGACCGGTGGGTACGGCGAGCCGGGCGCCCGGGTCTACTTCTGCGAGTGGTACGAGACGCTGCACAAGGGCGACTCCGCCGTCTTCGAGTTCGGCCTCCGGGTCGACAAGGCCTCGGGCACCGCGGGCTCGGTGCGGCTGCTCCACTTCGACCTGGAGGAGGGGAACCAGGTCGCGGACCTGAGCCCGAAGAACGACACCGCCGCGCTGACCATCAAGAGCACCGGCACCGGCACGGGCGGTGGCACCGGCGGCGGTGACGGCGGCACGCTGCCGATCACCGGCACCGCCACCGGCCTGATCGCCGGCATCGGCGCCCTGCTGCTCGCCGCCGGCGCCGGCGGCTACGTGCTGGCCCGCCGGCGGAAGACCCGCTTCGTGGCCTGATCCGCCTCGTCCCACCCGGAGCCCCGTCGACCACCGGTCGGCGGGGTTCCGTCGTGCGCGACGGCGGCGAAAACTCCGACGACGGATGATCGACGCGCCTGGAACCATGAGCGGGTGCTGCTGACCCTGACCACCACCCACCAGCCGGCGACCGACCTCGGTCACCTGCTGGTCAAGCATCCCGACCGGGTGCAGAGCTTCGCGCTGCCCGCCGGCGTCGCGCACGTGTTCTACCCGCAGGCGGACGAGGACCGGTGCACGGCCGCGCTGCTGGTGGAGGTGGACCCGCAGCGGCTCGGCGTCGGTCGGGGCCGGGGGCGCGGGAACACCGCCACCCCGGAGAGCTTCACCCTCGGGCAGTACGTCAACGACCGGACGTACGCCGCGTCCAGCCTGCTCTCCTCGGCACTGTCCACGGTGTTCCGCTCGGCGCTGCGCGGCGAGTCCCGGGACCGGCCGGAGCTGGCCGCGAGCGCGCTCCCGCTGGAGGTACGGGTGCCGGTGCTGCGCTGCCGGGGCGGCGCCGAGCTGGCCGTCCGGCTCTTCGCCCCGCTCGGCTGGACGGTGACCGCCACCCCGCTCCCGCTCGACGAGGAGCACCCCGACTGGGGTGACAGCCGCTACCTCGACCTGCTGCTCACCGGCACGGTCCGGCTCGCCGACGCCCTCAACCACCTGTACGTCCTGCTGCCCGTACTGGACGACGCCAAGCACTACTGGGTGGCGCCGGACGAGATCGACAAGCTGCTCCGGGCCGGCGCCGGCTGGCTGGCCGACCACCCGGACCGCTCGCTGATCACCCGCCGCTACCTGGCGCACCGCCGGGCCCTGGCCGGGCAGGCCCTGGCGCGGCTGGCCGAGCTGCGACTGGCCGACGAACCGGCGACCGACGACAGCCTGACCGACGAGCAGCAGCCGGAAGCGCCTCGACGGGCGTCCCTGGCGGTACGCCGCCGCGAGGCGGTGCTGGCCGCGCTGGCCGCCAGCGGCGCGACCCGGGTGCTCGACCTGGGCTGCGGCGGTGGAGCCCTGCTCACCGCGCTGGTCGCCGACCGGCGGTACGCCGAGATCGTGGGCACCGACGTGTCCAGTCACGCGCTTACCATGGCGGCCCGCCGGCTGCGGCTGGACCGGCTGCCCGAGCGGCAGCGCGACCGGATCCGGCTGTGGCAGTCCGCGCTGACCTACCGGGACGACCGGCTGCGCGGGTACGACGGGGCGGTGCTGATGGAGGTGATCGAGCACCTCGACCCACCGCGCCTGCCGGCGCTGGAGGACGCCGTCCTCGGCCACGCCCGGCCGGGCACCGTCGTGGTGACCACGCCGAACGCCGAGTACAACGTCCGCTACGAGGGGCTGCCGGCCGGGCGGTTCCGGCACGCCGACCACCGCTTCGAGTGGACCCGCGCGGAGTTCGCCGACTGGATCGGCCGGGTCACGGCGGCGTACGGCTACACCGCCACGATCAGCGGCATCGGCGACGACGATCCCGAGGTGGGTGCCCCGACCCAGCTCGCCGTGCTGACCCGCGTCGACGGGACCCGGCAGGAGGAGAGCCGATGACCACCCTCGACATTCCCGAACTCGCCCTGGTGGCGCTGGTCGGCGTCTCCGGCTCGGGCAAGTCGACCTTCGCCCGCCGGCACTTCGCCCCCAGCCAGGTGCTCTCCTCGGACGCGTTCCGGGCGCTGGTGGCCGACGACGAGAACGACCAGTCCGCCTCCGCCGACGCCTTCGACGCGCTGCACCACGTCGCCGCGACCCGGCTGCGCCGCGGCCGGCTCACCGTGGTCGACGCGACGAACCTCCAGTCGCACGCCCGGGCCGGGCTGGTCAGGATCGCCCGGGAGCACGACGTGCTGCCGGTGGCGATCGTGCTGGACGTGCCGGAGGCGCTGGCCTGGGAGCGGACCCAGGGCCGCGTCGACCGGACCTTCGGCCGCCAGGTGCTCGGCCGGATGCAGCGCGACCTGCGGCGGACGTACGGGCAGCTGGCCCGGGAGGGTTTCCGCAAGTTGCACGTGCTGCGCGGAGTCGAGGAGATCGAGGCCGCCGAGATCCGCTACGAGAAGCTCTTCAACGACCGGCGGGAGCTGACCGGGCCGTTCGACATCGTGGGCGACGTGCACGGCTGCCGCGAGGAGCTGGAGGCGCTGCTGCTCCGGCTGGGCTGGCAGCTGCGCCGCGACGACGCGGGCCGCCCGGTGGACGCGCTGCACCCGGCTGGTCGTACCGCGGTCTTCGTGGGTGACCTGGTGGACCGCGGCCCGGACTCCCCCGGCGTGCTCCGCCTGGTGATGGGCATGGTGGCGGCCGGGCACGCGATCTGCGTGCCGGGCAACCACGAGCAGAAGTTGCTGCGCAAGCTGCGCGGCCGGGACGTGCGGCTCACCCACGGGCTGGCCGAGACGATGGACCAGCTCGCCGCCGAGCCGGAGAGCTTCGTGGCCGAGGTGGCGACCTTCGTCGACGGCCTGGTCAGCCACTTCGTCCTCGACGGCGGCCGGCTGGTGGTGGCGCACGCCGGCCTGAAGGAGGCCTACCAGGGCCGGGCGTCCGGCCGGGTGCGGTCGTTCGCGCTGTACGGGGAGACCACCGGCGAGACCGACGAGTACGGCCTGCCGGTCCGCTACCCGTGGGCGCGGGACTACCGGGGCTCGGCCATGGTCGTGTACGGCCACACCCCGACCCCGGAGCCGGAGTGGGTGAACAACACCATCTGCCTCGACACCGGCTGCGTGTTCGGCGGAAGGCTCACCGCACTGCGCTACCCGGAGAAGGAGCTGGTCGCCGTTCCGGCGGTCAAGGAGTGGTACGCGCCGGTCCGTCCGTTGGTCGCCGCGCCGGCCCGCCCGGACACCGTGCTGGACCTGGCGGACGTCACCGGTCGGCGGCACCTCGAACACGCCTACGGGACGCTCACCGTGCCGGCGGAGAACGCCGCCGCCGCGCTGGAGGTGATGAGCCGGTTCGCGGTGGACCCGGGGCGGCTGGTCTGGCTGCCGCCGACCATGGCGCCCTGCTCGACGTCGACCGTCGATGGCTTCCTGGAGCACCCGGCGCAGGCGTTCGACGACTTCCGCTCGGCGGGTGTGGACGTGGTGGTCTGCGAGGAGAAGCACATGGGCTCGCGGGCGGTGGTGCTGGTGGAGCGGGAGCCCACCGGCGGGACGTTCGGCGGCGGGGTGGTGCACACCCGCACCGGCCGGCCGTTCTTCGGCCCGCCGCTGGACGGCGAGCTGCTGGCCCGGGTCCGCGCGGCGGTCACCGCGGCCGGGCTCTGGGCGGAGCTCGGCACCGACACGCTGCTGCTCGACTGCGAGCTGCTGCCCTGGTCGGCGAAGGCCGGCGCGCTGATCCGCGAGCAGTACGCCAGCGTCGGCGCGGCCGGTCGGGCGGCGCTGCCGGCGGTGCTCGCCACGCTGGACGTCGCCGCCCGACGCGGACTGCCGGTGGGCGACCTGCGGGACCGGATGGCGACCCGCCGGGCGGAGGTCGAGGACTACTCGGCCGCCTACCGCGCGTACGTGGCGCCGACGGACGGGCTGCGCGGGGTGACCCTGGCGCCGTTCGCGGTGCTGGCGGGGGCCGGGGTGAGCTTCGCCGACCGGGACCACGGTTGGCACCTGGCGCTGGCCGACCGGCTCCGCGCGGCGGACCCGGAGTTCTTCACCCCGACCCGGCGGCAGGTGGTCGACCTGGCCGACCCGGCGGCGGAGGCGGCCGCCACCGACTGGTGGCTGTCGCTCACCGCGGCCGGCGGGGAGGGCATGGTGGTCAAGCCGTACGCCGGGCTGACCGCCCGGTCGCCGAAGGGCTCGCTGCTGCAGCCGGGGATCAAGTGCCGCGGTCGGGAGTACCTGCGGATCATCTACGGCCCGGGCTACACCGACCCGGGTCAGCTCACCGCGCTGCGCCGCCGGTCGCTGGGGCGCAAGCGGGGCCTGGCGCTGCGCGAGCACGCCCTGGGGCTGGCCGCGCTGGACGCGTTTGCGGAGAACGCCCCGCTCTGGCGTCGGCACGAGCTGGTCTTCGCCATCCTGGCCTGCGAGTCCGAGCCGGTCGACCCCCGCCTCTGACCCCGGCCCCAGGGAGTTCGGTAGCCTGTGTGGCCGTGGACACAGGTGAGAAGACCCGGGTGGTCGTCGAGACGGTCGCCCTGAACCCGCTCGACCCCAAGGAGCTGCTGCAGACCTTCGGGTTGGTCGGCGTCTGGGCCATCCTCTTCGCCGAGACCGGCCTGCTGGTCGGCTTCTTCTTCCCCGGTGACTCGCTGCTCTTCCTGGCCGGCGTCGCCGCGTCGCCGGTGGCGGACGCGATCTTCGGCGACGGCACCCGGCTCTCGCTGATCGGCCTGCTGATCGGCGGCCCGATCTGCGCGATCCTCGGCGCCCAGCTCGGGCACTGGCTCGGCGCCCGGTACGGCCGGCGGATGTTCGACCGCCCCAACTCCCGGCTCTTCAAGCGGGAGTACGTGGAGAAGGCGGAGTACTACTTCCAGAAGTTCGGCCCGGCCAAGGCCGTGGTGCTGGCCCGGTTCATCCCGATCGTGCGGACCTTCCTCAACCCGGTCGCCGGCGTGCTCGGCATGCCAGCCCGCCAGTTCCTGATCTGGAACATCGTCGGCGCGATCCTCTGGGTGGACGGCATCCTGCTGATCGGCTACCTGCTCGCCGAACAGATCTACAACGCCATCGGCGACAAGATCGACCGGTACATCCTGCCGGTGGTGGTGCTGATCGTGCTGATCTCCGTGCTGCCGATCTTCTTCGAGTTCCTCCGTGACCGGAAGGCCCGCAAGCGCGGCGAGGCGGTCGCGGTGATCGCCGCCGCCAGCGCGGCCGGCGCGGTGGACGCGGTCCGGGACACCATCGAGCACCATCTGCACCACGACGAGCCGCGCCACCCGCAGCAGCCGTACCAGCAGCCGCCCCGCCCGCAGCAGCCGCCGTACCGGCAGGAGCCGCCGCAGGGCGGGCCCGGCCAGGGCCACTGATCAGGTGGTACGACGAACGGCCGGTCCCGGGCGGGACCGGCCGTTCGTCGACGTACGCCACCGGGAGCCGGTGGTGGTGCAGCGAGCTCACTGGTGACGGACAGGCGTCACCGCCCGATGACGCCACCCCTGGTACGCCACCGGACGCCGCCCCCGACGGGGACGACGCAAAGAGTCAGCGAGCCTTCTTGGTGGCCCGCTTACGCGGCGGGGTGAGCAGGTCGGCGATCGTGGCGATCGCCGCCGGCACCAGCCGGTAGTACGCCCAGACACCGCGCTTCTCCCGCTCCAGCAAGCCGGCCTCGGTGAGGATACGCAGGTGGTGACTGACCGTCGGCTGAGAGAGGCCGAGCGGCGCGGTCAGGTCGCACACGCACGCTTCGCCCTCGGGGGCCGACTGGATCAGGCTGAGCAGCCGCAGCCGCGCGGGGTCGGCAAGGGCCTTGAGGACCCCCGCCAGCCGCTCGGCATCGGCACGTTCGATCGGCTCGCCGGCAAGCGGCGAGATCTGAGGCATGGTCATTTCAGCCAACGCAGTTCCCACGTATTCCATCCTTCCACCAGCAGCATCGATCCGCCTGCATATCAGCAGATCCGAATCGGCAAATTTTTACGCCACAAGGCCGAGGTCAGCCAACGTATAGGCCGCCCGATACGGCAGTCCGGCGGCTCGCACCGCGTCGCCGGCGCCTCGATCAACAATAACCGCCACACCCACGATATCCGCCCCGCCCTCGCGTAATGCTTCGACCGCGGTCAACACGCTGCCGCCCGTCGTCGAGGTGTCCTCCACCGCCAGTACCCGCCGGCCGGCGACATCAGGCCCCTCGATCCGCCGCTGCAAACCGTGCGCCTTGCCGGCCTTGCGGACCACAAAGGCGTCCAGCGGCCGGTCGGTCTCCGCCGCGGCGTGCAGCATGGACACCGCGATCGGGTCGGCGCCCAGGGTCAGCCCACCGACGGCGTCGTACTCCCAGTCGGCGGTCAGCTCCCGCATCACCCGACCGACCAGCGGTGCGGCCCGGTGATGGAGCGTGACGCGACGCAGATCCACGTACCAGTCCGCCTCGCGGCCCGAGGAGAGCACCACCCGCCCGTGGACCACCGCCAGGTCAGTGATGAATTTACGCAGGTCGTCGTGGTCCCCCATGGCGATAGAGGGTACTGCGCGAGTCTGTGCGCCGTGTGTGGGGTCCACCCGGGTCAACCTCGCGGGCGACGATGGGTGGCGATGGACGGCTACGCTCCGCGATGATCGCGTCGATCGGGTCCGCCGCCACGGCCGGCGGGCGGGCACCGTCGCGGCTCAGTCCCCGGTCGGGTCGACTCGGCCCCGCCGGTCCCGGTACGCCAGTCGCAGCAGTCGTCGGGGCGCGTGCCGCAGAGCGGCCACGGCCAGCTTGTAACGCCAGTCCGGAACGCTGACCGCCTTGCCTTTGCGCAGGTCACGCAGGGCCTCGTCGACCACGTCCTCAGCCCGCAGCCACATCCACCCCGGGGTTGCGGACATGTCGATGCCGTTGCGCTCGTGGTACCCGGTCCGGGTGTAACCGGGGCAGAGCGCCATCACCCGTACGCCGAACGGCCGCGCCGACTGGTCGACCGACTCGCTGAAGCTGGTCACCCACGCCTTGCTGGCCGGGTACGTCGAGCCGGGCATGACCGGGGCGAAACCCGAGACGGAAGAGACATTTATCACTGCCCCGTTCCGGCGATCCGTCATCGGACCGAGGGCGGCGAGCGTCAGCCGCAGCACCGCGTGCACGTTGAGCCGGAGCAACCGCTCCTCGTCGGCGACGGTGGAGCGTAGGAACGGCCGGTTGAGACTGACCCCGGCGTTGTTGACCAGCAGGTCGACCGGAGCCCCGCCGGTGAGCCGCCGCTCCACCGTCGCGCAACCGTCGTCGGTGGACAGATCGGCGGGGAGGATCTCCACCTGGTGGCCGTACCGGCCGGTCAGGTCGGCCGCCACCTCGGCGAGCCGGGTGGCGTCCCGGGCGACCAGCACCAGGTGCGAGCCGTCAGCGGCGAGCCGTCGGGCGAACGCCTCGCCGATGCCGGCGGTGGCACCGGTGACCAGGGCACGTCGCTCGACGGGCGGGGGCTCGGACGTCACGGGCGGTCCTCAACGGGCGGCAGCGGGGACTGCGGGGGCGGATAGGGCTGGTGCGGGGGCGGACCCGGCGGGACCGACCCGAAGGGCGACGGCTGCGGAGCCGGGCCGTACGGCGGGACCGGGCGGGGGCCGGCCGGAGCGGGCCCGCGCCGACGGAACCAGGCGTTCGCCGCCGGCAGCGCCAGCAGCAGGGCCACCACAAGGTAGCCGAGCGCCTGGGCCACCGAAAGCCCTCCGTTCACCGGGATCCACCAGGACGGGTAGGCGTCGGCGAGGAGGCCCACCAGTTCCCCGCTGGCGCTGGTCTGGCCGCGCACCGGGTTGGTCCGCTGGGCGACCAGCACCGCCACCCCGCAACATCCGAGGAGCAGACCCAGGCCGCAGACCACCCAGGTGGCCACCCGGGCGCCGGCGCGACGGGCCAGCAGCCCGGCGGCGAGACCGACGAGCAGCAGACCGACCAGGATGGTCAGCACCGCCGAGACGATGGTGAGCACGCGGAGCAGGAGCACCACGCCGTCGACGTCGTCGGCGCTCGCGGTCGTCCCGGCCGCAGCCGCCCGGAAGCGGTCCACCGTGCCACCGAGGGCGAGCAGGGACACGACGGCGTACACGGCGGCGGCGAGGGCCATCAACGCCAGCACCGCCGCCGCCAGCGTGACGGCGGCCGGCCGACGCGCGGGCACCTGATCCGGGTACGACACGACAATTCCCTCCGGTAGGCGTCGGGATGCAACCTACTCGGAGGGAATCGTCGGCGTCGCTGCTACGCGCCCGTCGGGCGGATCAGTCCGATCTGCCGCCGGACGACGAGCTGTCCGAGCCACCGGACGACGAGCTGTCCGGGCCGCCCGTGGAGGGCGGGGTGTCCGGCGTACCGGCGTCCGGCGTGCCGGGCGACGGGGCCGACGGTGACGTGTCCGCGGCGGGCGGGGACTGCCAGTCCGACTGCTGGCCGGGCTGGCCGGCGTGCGGCTGACCGGGCGTGGCCGGGTAGCCGCCCTCCGGGTAGCCCGGCTGCGGGTGACCCGCCTGGGGATGGCCCGCCTGCGGGTAGCCCTGCTGCGGGTAACCCTGCTGGGGGTAACCCTGCTGGGGGTAACCCTGCTGGGGGTAACCCTGCTGGGGGTAACCCTGCTGGGGGTAACCCTGCTGGGGGTAACCCTGCTGGGGGTAACCCTGCTGGGGGTAACCGGCCTGCGGGTAACCCTGCTGGGGGTAGCCCTGCCCGGGGTGGCCCGGGGTGGCCGGGTAGCCCGGGTAGGCGGCGCCGGGGACCGGCGGCTCCCAGGCCGGCTGCGGCTTACGGAAGAACTCGTTCGACTTCGGCAGCGCCAGCAGGATCAGCGCGGTGATGAGGGCAAGCAGACCGAGCACGCCGAGCAGGATGTTGACCGGGCCGTACCAGGACGGCAGCGCATCGTCGAGCCGGCGTTGGATCTCGTCCGGGCTCGGCCCGTTCCCGCCCGAAGCCCCGCCGGTGAAGCCACCGGTGGCGTTGCTGACCAGTCCGCCGCCGCTGCAGCAGATCAGGATGCCGCCGAGCACCCAGGTGGTGATCCGGGAGCCGTTCTTGCCCCGGTTGTTCAGCATGGCCAGCACGACCAGACCGACGGCGAGCAGCAGGGCGAAGATGGCGCCACCGACCGTGGCCGCGACAGCGATGTCGGGCACGGTCTCCGCGCCCTCGACGCCGCTGTCCCGGAAGGCGTCGGTCATCGCGTCCCGCACCGCGCCAATCGTGGAGAGCGCCACGATCAGGGCGATCACCTGGATGACGGCGAAGAGGATCAGCAGATAGCTGGAAATGGTCACGACGGACGGACGGGTCCGGGCCGGGGTGCTGTGGGAATCGACCATGATTCTCCTTCCCTTGATCGGCTCCCACCGTATCGACTCCGCCCCAACCCGACTCGACACGCGCCGGACGCCCCGTCGACGCTAGTAGCCGCGCCACTCCGTGCGGGCGTACTCCAGCACCCTGGGCTGCAACAACGTGGAGGCGGGCACGTCCAGTCGACGCCGGTCGGCGGGGAAGGCCGCCGCCGCGCGGAGCACCGACGGGTCCAGGAAGCGCAGCGGCGGCACGTCGGCCGGCAACTCCAGCGCCGGCGGGGTGGCGCCCGGCGCGGCCAGCACGAACCCCCAGTCGCCGAAGCTCGGCACGTCCACGTGGTACGGCACGGTGGCGAACCCGGCCGCCCGCACCGACGCCTCGATCGACCAGTACGACCGGGGCGCGAAGTACGGCGACCCGGACTGCACCACGAGCCGCCCGCCCTCGGCCAGCCGGGCCCGGATCAGCGCGTAGAACTCGACCGTGTAGAGCTTGGCGGTCGCCGTCTCGTCCGGGTCGGGCAGGTCGGCCACCACCACGTCGAACCGTTCGGTGGCCGTCCGCAGCCAGCCGAACGCGTCCAGGTTGAGCACCCGCACCCGCGGGTCGTCGAGCGATCGCCGGTTGAGCTCGCGCAGCTGCGACTCGGTGCGGGCGAGCGCCACCACCGCCGGATCGAGGTCGACCACGGTCACCCGGCGTACGTCCGGGTACTTCAGGATCTCCCGCACCGCGAGCCCGTCGCCGGCGCCGAGCACCAGCACCTCGCCGCGCGGGCCGCGCATCGCCGGGTGCACCAGCGCCTCGTGGTAGCGGTACTCGTCGACCGAGCTGAACTGGAGGTCGCCGTTGAGGAAGAGCCGCAGGTCGGTGTCGGCATGACCGGTCTCGCGAACCGACCGGGTCAGCACGATCTCCTGATAGCGGCTGCGCTCGGCGTGCACCACCGGGTCCCGGTAGAGCTGCTGCCGGGCGGTCAGCTCGAAGTCGGCGGCGGTGATCCAGGCGTACCCCAGGCAGAGGGCGACCACGACGGAGCCGGCGGTGAGCGCGACCCGCGCCCGGCGGCTCAGCTCCCGACGGAAGACCGTGCCGACCAGCACCAGCCCGGCGACCGCGTTCACCGCGCCCACCACCAGGGCGCCCTTGAGCTGGCCGAAGACCGGGATCAGCAGGAACGGGAAGGCCAGCCCGCCGAGCAGCGCCCCGACGTAGTCGGCGGCGAAGAGGTCGGCCACCGCGCTGCCGGCGGACTGCGCGCGGATGCGCTGCAGCATCACCATCAGCAGCGGGATCTCCGCGCCGATCAGCAGACCGAGCACGAAGGCGGTGCCGACCAGCGCCGGGCCGTAGAGGTCCAGCCAGGCGAAGGCGGCGTAGAGGCCGAGCACGGAGAGCCCGCCGAGCAGGGCGAGGGTCAGCTCGATCGCGGCGAACGCGGCGGCGGCCCGGGGCTGCAACGGCTTGGCGACCAACGCGCCGACACCCATCGCGAAGACCATCACGCCGAGCACGATCGAGGCCTGGCCGACCGCATCGCCGATCAGGTAGCTGCCGAGCGCGACCAGGGCCAGCTCGTAGACCAGGCCGCAGGCAGCACAGACGAAGACCGCGAGCAGCACCGCCGCGCGGGCCGCCCGCCAGTGCGCCGGGGCGCCCGGCGCGTCGGTGGTCACCCTCTCTCCGGGGTACGCGTCGTCGCCGGTTCCGCCCCGGCGCGCTGCGCGGGCACGGCCACGCGGCGGCGCTGCCGGCGGCGCTGCACCACCCCGACCGTGATCAGCAGCGCGGCGATCAGCACCAGGGTGGTGACGGCGACGAAGTAGCCCCAACGGTCCCGCCACAGGTCGTTGCCGGCGGCGGGCAGCGGCGACGGGCTCGCCGTATCCGGGGCCGGGGTGGCGGCCGGCTCGACCAGACCCTGCTCGGCGGCGAGCAGGGGCAGCATGACGGCGGCGCGGGTGATGGCCCAGCCCGGGTCGTCGACGAAGGCCTTCTCGGTGACCCCGAGCCGATCCAGCCCGCTCTTCATCCGGAGCAGGTCAACGGAGTCGACGTCGGCGGAGCCGGTCACGTCGACGTAGGCGTTGTCGTCGCTCTCGCTGCTCTTCGACGGGTAGTAGATGCGGGCGGACACCTGCACCCAGCGGGGGCAGGCCGGGTTGTCCTGGACCGCCACCCCGTCGCCGAGGTTCGAGCCGACGCTGACCGGGTCGCCGTAGTCGAAGTAGTCCTTCAGCACCCAGCCGTAGCAGACGCCCTGGCCGGCGGCGGACTGCGCCAGAATCGGCACGGTGTCGCCGCGCTCCTGCGCGGTCGGCGCCGACACGGTGGCGGAGCGGTCGTCGCCGAAGACGGTGCCCCAGCTCGGGTAGACGACCGTCCCTCCGCAGCACAGGACCACCAGGACGATGGTCCAGATGAGCGCCGGCCAGCCGCTCTTCTTCGGCTGCGCACCGGGCTGCTTGCCGGTCGACATCAGTTGATCGCGGCGGCGATGATCGCGCCGGTGGCGAGGTGGACGACGGCCGAGACCCAGACCGCGGGGTGCGGCTCCGGGTCGACCAGGAGCTCGCCGAGCCGGCCCGGCGTCGCCGCGTCGAGCAACAGGAACGCCCCGGCCATGATGACCAGGCCGAGGATGCCGTACGCGGCGGCGCCGACCAGACCGAGGACGAAGTCGTCCGCGCTGGCGGCGATCGCGGCGACCACGATGATGCCGACGCCGGCCAGGTTCGAGGCGAGCAGCAGCGCGGCGTTGCGGTTGCGCTCGGTCCAGATCAGCTCGTGGAGCTTGCCGGGGGTGGCGATGTCGACCAGGGCGTAGCCGACGGCCATCAGGACGACGCCGACCACGCCGTACGCGAGGGTGACCAGCAGGTCGGTGACGAGGGTCTGCACAGGGGACTCCAGGGGTGTCGTTCGGTCGGACTACTTGCCGGCGCCGGGGCCGCCGCCGCGCACGGTGCTGCCCCGCCCCCAGCCCCAGTGGTTGCCCACCGTGCGGTGGTAGCGCGGGTAGGCGGTGTTCAGCCGTTCCAGCAGGATCAGCGAGCCGGCGGCGAGCGGCAGGATGACCACGGAGTCGTCGTCGTAGCGCAGGTAGACGCCGCTGCCGTCGACGTACTGGTCGGCCGGTTGCCAGGCGTCCGACACCTCCTTCGCCACCAGGCTCGGGGCCTTGCCGGAGGTGTAGGCGACCGCGTCGCCGCCGATGTCCCGGCCCGTCGCCCGGCTGTACCGGTCCTGGACGTAGCCCCGCGGGGAGAAGCTGCCGTAGAAGATCGCGAAGGCGGCCACCAGCGCGCCGATGACGGCGAAGCACACCCCCACCACGAACCATCGCCGGTACGTCATCGCAGTGCCACCACCGTCTCGGTCAGGACCAACTCGTTCGTCTGGGGATACGCGTGCCAGGTGCGCCAGGCCACCGAGCCGTCCGGCGGGTCCGGGCGGACGGCCAGCGCGGTGACTGCGTCCGGGTCGCCGGGGAAGACGCCGACCAGCGCGTACGGGTCGTCGGCCAGGTCGGCGCGGAGCGCGGCGACCCGGGTACGCAGTTCACCGGCGGGTGGCCGGAGCACGGTGGCCGTGAACCGGTAGCCGCCGGCCTCGTCGTGCAGCGTGCCCGGCAGGTGCGGCGGGCCACCGGGCAGGCAGGCGACCGTCTCGGTGAGCGGAGCGGCACTGCCGTCGGCGGTCAGCACGACCTGGTGGGAGGCGCCGAGCAGGCGCAGCCGGAGCCGGACCCCACCGGGCAGGTCGAGGTCGCGGACGTGCAGGGCCGGGCGTTCCGGGCCGCCGAGGTCCAGGCTCAGGTCGGCGGCGCTGGTGTCGACGTACGGGGTGTCAAGCGAGACGAGCACGCTCAGTCCACCGTCCCGGCGCCGGCCTGCGGGTAGACCATCACCTCGGTGCGGTGCAGCCGCTCGCCCCGGGCCACCTCCCAGCCGGCCTCCCCGTACGCCTCGAAGGCGAGCCGGGAGCCGTCGGCGGCGCGGTAGTCGTGGTAGCGGACGGTGCCGCTCGGGTCGAGGCCGGTGCTGCCGGTGGCCGAGTAGCGGGCCTGCCCGGACTCCTCCCAGGAGTAGCTGCGGCCGGCGAAGTCGAGGGTCGGGGCGCCCGGGGTGAGCGGGGTGCCCGGCTCGGCGGCCCAGAGCACCAGTTCCAGGTCCGGGTCCTCCTCGACCGACAGCCAGCGCTTCACCCCGCCGGCGTCGTCGAGCAGGTGCTCCGCCCAGCTCCACGCCCCCTCGACGAGATGCACCGAGCCCCGGACCGCGTACGACACCTGGCGGATCTCGACGATGTCGCCGGGCTTGAGCTTGCGCGGGTCGCCGCGCAGGGCGTCGGCGTCGCTGTCCCGGAACGGGTCACCGGGCCCGGCCGTCGTCGTCGCCCGCCTCCGTCCACGTTGGATCGCGATCACCGCGATCACCACTCCGGCGACCCCGACGAGACACCCCACCGCCGTCACCAGGTACGCCACCGAACCGTCCACCGCGACCGCCTTCCCACGTGCGTTGGCGGGAACGGTAACAACCGCGCGCACCGGGGGACATCGGCCGGTTGCTGAGTGTTCGGTCAGCCACCGTGCGTGCCGCCGGGAGCGGTCGGGTCGGCGGGCGGCGGGGTGATGCCGCCGGTGTCCTGCTGCCCCTGCCCGGCGTCCCCCGGGGTCGAGGGCGCCGGTTCGGGCGCCGGCGCGGCCTCCATCGGCGGCGTCGGCGCAAAGGGCGACGTGCCCGCCGGATGGGGTGCCGGCGCGAAGGGCGACGGATACGGCGGGTAGGGCGCCGGCGGGTACTGGCCCGGCTGCGGTACGCCGTGCAGCCGCGGATCCGGGCAGACCATGTAGCCGGGCGGCAGCACGAAGGCCGCCGGCACCGGGTGGTAGCCGACCGGCGGCCGGGCCTCGGTCGCGGACCGGGGCACGAACCAGCGGTGCACGGTCGGCTGCACCAGCAGCACCACCACGGCGAGGGTGAGGCAGAAGACCAGCAGCAGGCTCAGCCCGCCGACGGCGAAGAGGACGTCCTCGGACCGGTCCGGGCCGCTGCCGTAGAGGGCGTCGAGGAACTTCGAGTCCTCCGGGAAGCCGGGGTCGTACTCGTCCGGGGCGTACTCGCCCGGGCCCTCGTCGAGGAAGAAGAGGAACGGGAGGAACAGGGCGCCCGAGCAGCCCTGGCCGAGCATGATCAACACCTGCACACCGGCGATCACGAACACCGTGATCCGGGCGGCGTTGCTGCCCCGGCGGATCCCGAGGGCGGTGACCGCGAGCGCGACCGCCAGCAGCACGGCGGGCACGCCGATCACGCAGGCCATCATGACGTTGCCGAACCGCTCGCCGGAGACCTCCTCCGGGTCGGCGTCCGGCACCAGCCGCAACGCCCGGTCGATCTCGCCGTTCCAGTGCACGGCCTGCCAGACCACCAGACCGGCCAGCACCAGCAGGAGCGCCGCGATGGCGAGCTGCAACCAGAACGCGACGGTGACGAGGCGGGGCCTGGGCGGGCGTACCGGCGGGGCGGCAGGTGCGGTCATGCCGGAAAGCTACGGCAGCGCCGGCGCTATCCGCTGTCCCGTTTCCGGCCGGATTCAGCTCCCGGCGAGCCGGTCGGTGGCGTACTCGCGCAGCGTGGTCGTGCCCATCACGCAGCCGGAGAAGGTGGTGAACCCACCCTCGTCGTCGCGCAGCGCCGTCCAGGCCTCCCGGGCCGCCGCCGGGTCGACCTCCTCGAGCAGCACCGCCGCGTACGCCCGACCGGCCGGCGAGGCGTGCGTGAGCAGCCAGTCCACCTTCTTCCGGGCCCGCTCCGGGTGCTCGCGGAGCGCCGCCTCCACGTGCCGGTACGCCTCCGTGGCCGGAAGGATCTGCGAGGCGATCCCCACGCCGCCGAAGGCCAGGGTGTCCGCCTTCGCGAGTTCCCGGATCGCCGCGTCCAGCTCCCGGTCCCGCTTCCCGATTCCCAACATGTCCTCCTACTGCCCGCTCGCCCCGCCCCCGACCCCGGTGATCATGAAGTTGTTGCCTGCCGTATCGGCGTGTCGGGACAACAGCTCCATGATCATCCGGGGGGAGTGGGGTCAGGCCGCGGTGACGGCTAGGGCGTCCTTGCTGTCGGCCAGGTCGACCCGGACCGTGTCGCCGTCGCGGATCTGCCCGGCCAGCAGGGCCTTGGCGAGCTGGTCGCCGATGGCGGACTGGACCAGCCGGCGCAACGGACGGGCACCGTAGATCGGGTCGTACCCGTGCTCGGCGAGCCACCCCCGGGCGGCATCGGTGATGTCCAGGCCGAGCCGGCGGTCCGCCAGACGCTTCCGCATCCGGTTGAGCTGGATGTCGACGATCTCGCGCAGGTCGTCACCGCGCAGTGCGGCGAAGACCACGATGTCGTCGAGGCGGTTGAGGAACTCCGGCTTGAAGTGGGACCGGACCACCGCGAGCACGCCCTCCCGGCGCTGCTCCTCGCCGAGCGTCAGGTCGCCGATCACCGACGACCCCAGGTTGGAGGTGAGGATCAGGATGGCGTTGCGGAAGTCCACCGTACGGCCCTGGCCGTCGGTGAGCCGGCCGTCGTCGAGCACCTGGAGCAGCACGTCGAAGACGTCCGGGTGGGCCTTCTCCACCTCGTCGAGCAGGATCACCGAGTACGGCCGGCGGCGCACCGCCTCGGTGAGCTGGCCGCCCTCCTCGTAGCCGACGTACCCGGGCGGGGCGCCGACCAGACGGGCGACGGAGTGCTTCTCGCCGTACTCGCTCATGTCGATGCGGACCATGGCCCGCTCGTCGTCGAAGAGGAACTCGGCGAGCGCCTTTGCCAGCTCGGTCTTGCCGACGCCGGTCGGGCCGAGGAAGAGGAAGCTGCCGGTCGGGCGGTCCGGGTCGGCGACGCCGGCCCGGGCCCGGCGGACCGCGTCGGAGACCGCGCCGACCGCCTCGGCCTGGCCGACCACCCGGGAGGCCAGCGACTCCTCCATCCGGAGCAGCTTGGCGGTCTCGCCCTCCAGCAGCCGGCCGGCGGGGATGCCGGTCCAGGAGGCGACCACGGCGGCGATGTCGTCCGCGCCGACCTCCTCCTTGAGCATCGCGCCATCGGCCTGGAGCCGGGCCAGTTCCTCCTCGGCGGTCGCCAGGTCGGCCTTGAGCGCGGGGATCCGGCCGTAGCGCAGCTCGGCGGCGCGTTCCAGCTCGCCGTCGCGCTCGGCCCGCTCGGCCTCGCCGCCGAGCCGCTCCAGCTCCTCCTTGGCGGTGGAGAGCTTGGTGATGTGGCTCTTCTCGGTCTGCCACCGCTCAGAGAGGGCGGTGAGCTGCTCCCGCTTGTCGGCCAGCTCCTTGCGCAGCCGCTCCAGCCGCTCGGCGGAGGCGGCGTCCGGCTCCTTGGCCAGCGCCATCTCCTCGATCTCGAGCCGGCGGACCGCCCGCTCGATCTCGTCCACCTCGACCGGACGGGAGTCGATCTCCATCCGGAGCCGGGACGCGGACTCGTCGACCAGGTCGATCGCCTTGTCGGGCAGGAACCGGTCGGTGATGTAGCGGTCGGAGAGGCCGGCGGCGGCGACCAGCGCGGCGTCGGTGATCCGGACGCCGTGGTGCACCTCGTAGCGCTCCTTGAGGCCGCGCAGGATGCCGATGGTGTCCTCGATGGTCGGCTCGCCGACCAGCACCGGCTGGAAGCGGCGCTCCAGGGCCGGGTCCTTCTCGATGTGCTCGCGGTACTCGTCCAGCGTGGTCGCGCCGACCATCCGCAGCTCACCGCGGGCGAGCATCGGCTTGAGCATGTTGCCGGCGTCCATCGAGCCCTCGCCCTTGCCGGCGCCCACGACGGTGTGCAGCTCGTCGAGGAAGGTGATGACCTGCCCGTCGGAGTTCTTGATCTCCTCCAGGACGGACTTGAGCCGCTCCTCGAACTGGCCGCGGTACTGCGCGCCGGCGACCATCGCACCGAGGTCGAGCGAGACCAGCTTCTTGTTCCGCAGCGACTCGGGCACGTCACCGGCGACGATCCGCTGGGCCAGCCCCTCGACGATCGCGGTCTTGCCGACGCCCGGTTCACCGATCAGCACCGGGTTGTTCTTGGTCCGGCGGGAGAGCACCTGGATCACCCGGCGGATCTCGGAGTCCCGGCCGATCACCGGGTCGATCTTGCCGTCCCGGGCGCTGGCGGTGAGGTCGACGCCGTACTTGGTCAGGGCCTGGTAGGTCTGCTCCGGGTCGGCGGTGGTGACCCGCCGGTCCCCGCCCCGGACGGTCGGGAAGGCGGCGACCAGGTTCTCCTCGGTGGCCCCGGCGTTCTTCAACGCGCCGGCGACCGCACCACCCACCCGGGCCAGGCCGGCGAGCAGGTGCTCGGTGGAGGTGTACTCGTCGCCGAGCGGCCGGGCGATCTGTTCGGCGGCGCCGATGGCGTTGACGAACTCCCGGGCCAGGGTCGGTTCGGCGATGCTGGAGCCGCGGGCGGCGGGCAGCGCGTCCACCGCGCGCTGGGCGACGCGGCGCAGCTCGGCGGGGTCCGCGCCGACGGCGCGCAGCAGGCCGGCGGCGGTGGAGCCGTCGGTGTCCAGCAGCGCCAGCAGCAGGTGCCAGGGCTCCACGGTGGCGTGACCGCGCTGGTTCGCCAGCGCGACGGCACCGGTGATGGTCTCGCGGCTCTTGGTGGTGAGACGTTCCGTGTTCATGGGCTCCCCCGGATCGGCGTGTCCACTAGGAAGGACGAAACCAGAGTTGAGCGTATTCCGCTCAACTCCAGGTATGTGACCCGGGTCACTCGGGTCGCTGCCACCGCCAGTCGAACTCCCCGGCGGCGGGCGGCGGCCCCGGCAGCGGGGGATCGGTGACGGCGAGGCCGGCCAGCAGCACCGCGAGATGCCGCCGGCGCAACTGCCGGGTCCGCTCGGGATCGGGTACGCGGATCGCGGCACACCCCTCCAGCAGCAGCCCGACGTCCTGCACCACCAGGTCGGGTCGGAGCCGCCCGGCATGCCGCGCCCGCTCCACCAGCGCCGCGGTGAGCTCGTTGGCCCGCGCCGCGTCCCGGCCCATCTCGGGCGTCGGGGTGAAGGTGCCGGCCAGGTGCACGGTCAGCGAGTGCACGTCGGCATCGACGACGCGCTCCAGGAAGCCGGCGAAGGCGTACCAGTCGTCCGGGTCGCCGGCCGCCTCCTCGGCCGCCTCGATGAACCGCCGCAGGCCGTCGTGGCAGAGCTTGCGCAGCAGGTCCTCCTTGCCCGCGTACCGCCGGTAGAGGGCACTGATGCCCACACCGGCGCGCTCGGCGACCGCGGCGATCGGAGCCTTCGGATCGGCGAGGAAGACCGCGCGGGCCGCCTCCAGGATCACCGCGTCGTTGCGCGCCGCCTGGGCACGCCTCCCGGCGAGCGGCGGGGTGTCGGTCGGGTTCGGCATGACCACAGAGTAGCAGTGGAACGGATCATTCCGCTCTGCTATCGTGAAGCGGAACGAAACATTCCGTTCTGAGGAGCAGCGCATGTCCAGCACCGCCATCCGCCCGTTCCGCGTCGACATCCCGCAGACCGCCCTCGACGACCTCACCGACCGGCTCCGCCGGGCCGTCTGGCCCGGAGAGCTCCCGGGCGTCGGCGACGCGTACGGCACGACCATCGACCGGATCCGCGACCTGGCGACGTACTGGCTGGAGAGGTTCGACTGGCGGGCCGTGGAGGCGCGGCTGAACGCCCACCCGCAGTTCGTCACCGAGCTCGACGGCGAGGACATCCACTTCCTGCACGTCCGGTCGTCCCGCACCGACGCCACCCCGCTCGTGCTCACCCACGGCTGGCCCGGATCGGTGGTCGAGTACCTGGACGTGATCACCCCGCTCACCGAGCCCACCGACCCCACGGCGCCGGCGTTCCACCTGGTCATTCCGTCGCTGCCCGGCTTCGGCTTCTCCGGGCCGACCCGCAGCGCCGGCTGGAACCGGTACCGCACCGCCCGGGCGTGGGCGGAGCTGATGGCCCGGCTCGGTTACGACCGCTACGGCGCGGTCGGCAACGACGCCGGCTCGATGATCTCGCCGGAGATCGGCCGCATCGACGCCGAGCACGTGCTCGGCGTCCACGTCACCCAGCTCTTCTCGTTCCCCTCCGGGGACCCGAGCGAGTTCCAGGAGCTCTCCGAGGCCGACCAGGCCGCGCTCGCGCACCTCCAGTGGTTCTTCGAGAACAAGTTCTCCTTCAACCAGGTGCAGAGCCAGCAGCCGCAGACCCTGGCGTTCGCGCTGGCCGATTCGCCGGTCGGCCTGCTCGCCTGGAACGGCCAGCTCTTCGACCGGAGCCTCGACCCCGACTTCGTGCTCGCCAACGTGGCGATCTACTGGCTCACCGGCACGGCGGCCTCGTCGATGCGGTTCTACTGGGAGGACGCGCACACCACCGAGCACCCGACCGGGCCGACGACGAGCCCCACCGGGCTGGCGATGTTCCCCGGCGACTTCCAGTCGATCCGCCGCTTCGCCGAGCGGGATCACGGGAACATCGTGCGCTGGACGGCGTACCAGACCGAGGTCGAGGGGCGCGGCGACGTGGGCGGGCACTACGCCGCGCACGAGGCGACCGACGTGCTGGTCGCCGACATCCGGGAGTTCTTCGCCGCGCTCCACTGAGCCGGCGGCAGGCGGGCGCCCGGTCGGGGACCCCCGGCCGGGCGCGTCGTCCGCGCGCCGGGCGGAACCGGTGCGCGCCGGTCGCCCGTCAGTCGCCCTCGACGGTCACCCGGATCCACCGGCGGTCCGTGCCGACGCCGGTGCCCAGCACCACCTCCGACGAGCCGCGGGCGACGACGGTGCCGTCGTCGAGGGTGGTCAGGTAGTGGTTGGGGCCGACCGGCCAGGCGACCGGGGTGTACCGGCCGTCGATCACCACACCCGCCCCGTACGGGCCGGTCACCGCGACCCGGCTGGCGCCGACCGGGGCCACCGACAGGATCCGGGAGGGGTAGGACTGCGCCGGCACCGACTCCCAGCGCCCCTGGTAGCGCCAGAGCGCGGGGAAGTCCAGCCGGTCCGGCCGCTCACCCACCAGCCACACCTGGCTGTCCGGGGCGACCCGCGCCCGGACGATCGACAGCTCCCCGTCGGCCGCCGGCACCGGGGTCCGCTGCCAGCTCCGACCCCGGTCCGTGGAGACCGCGGCGGACGGCCCGTCGCCCGCCACCCCCGCCGCCACCACCAGATCGTCGGCGACGGCGACGCTGTTCAGCCCCGGCACAGGCGGCTGGACGGCGAGCGGGCGCAACGTCCGGCCGTCCCACTCACCCACCCGCTCCGCGCCCTCGATGATCTGGAACCGCCCCTGCGCGGCCCGCCACGCCGGCGGCTCCCCGTCGGTGCGGACGAAGCTCGCGCCGCCGTCGGTCGACGCGTACCAGCCGTGCGGCTCGGCCAGGAGCGTGACCAGCCCCGGCGCGGTGTAGAGCTGCTGGTTGTCGGCCACCGGGCGCGGATGACGCACCTTCACCCAGGAGCGGCCACCGTCCAGGGTGGAGAAGAGCAGCGCTGGGCAGTTCCGGTCCGGCGGACGGCCGTCACAGCTGGCGAAGAGCGCCCAGCCGTGGGCGGCGTCGGCGAACTCGACGTACGGGTCGTCGTACCGCTGGGCGACGGCGACCCGGACGGCGCGTACCTCGTCGAAGCCGCCGGACGGCAGCGGCGCCGGCGCGGTCACCACCGGCCGGGGCGGCGCGGTCGTCGGGGCCGGCGGGTCCCGCCGGATGTCGCCGATCGCCGAGCAGGACCCGAGCACGGGTACGAGCAGGAGGACGGCCAGCGACCGCCGCGCGCGATCGATCATGACCTCCCCCTCCACCGGGTAGCCTTGCCCGGGTGCGAGTACGTGTCGAACAGACTGCCCTACCCGGGATCGGTGTGCGTCACGATCTGGTGACGGAATCCGGCCGCCGACTCGGTGTGGTCTCCCACCGCAACGGCCGTCGCGACCTCGTCCTGTACGACCCGGACGATCCCGACGCCTGCCAGGCGGACATCCCGCTCACCGACGACGAGGCGGAGGCGCTCGCCGACATCCTCGGCGCGTCGCTGATGCTCGGCCAGCTCTCCGGCCTGCGCGAGCAGGCAGCCGGGCTGCTCACCGAGCAGATCGCCATCCCGGCGGGGTCGAAGTACGTCAACCGGCGGCTCGGCGACACCAGGGCACGTACCCGCACCAGCGCCTCCATCGTGGCGGTGCTGCGCCAGGGCGAGGTGATCGTCTCGCCCGATCCCACCTTCCGCTTCGCGGCCGGTGACGTGGTGGTCGTGGTCGGGACCCGCAAGGGCCTCGACGGAGTGACCGCCATCCTCGCCGACAGTGACCCGGACGGCTGAGGCGGATGCACGAAACCACCACACTGCTCGTCGAGGTCGGCGCGCTGCTGCTGCTCCTCGGTCTGCTCGGCCGGCTCAGCCGGCGGTTCGGGGTCTCCCCGATCCCCCTCTACCTTCTCGCCGGCCTCGGCTTCGGGCACGGCGGCCTGCTGCCGCTGAACGCCAGCGAGGAGTTCTTCGCGGTCGGCGCCGAGATCGGTGTCATCCTGCTGCTGGTCATGCTCGGCCTGGAATACAGCGCCAACGAGCTCGTCGGCAACCTCCGCTCGGCGGCGCCCGCCGGCCTGATCGACGCGGCGCTCAACGCGCTGCCGGGCTTCGCGTTCGCGCTGCTGCTGGGCTGGGACTGGGTGGCCGCCGTGGTGCTCGGCGGAATCACCTGGATCTCGTCCTCCGGGGTGATCGCCAAGGTCCTCGGCGACCTGGGCCGGGTCGGTAACCGGGAGACCCCGGTGATCCTCTCCGTGCTGGTCATCGAGGACCTGGCGATGGCGCTCTACCTGCCGCTGGTCACCGCGCTGCTGGCCGGCGTGGGACTGGTCAAGGGCGGGATCGCGCTCGGCGTGGCGGTGCTCACCGTCGTCGTCGTGCTGGTGGTCGCCATCCGGTACGGCCACCTGATCTCCGCGGCCCTGTCGGCGAAGGACCCGGAGGCGCTGCTGCTCGGCGTGCTCGGCCTGACCCTGCTGGTCGCCGGCGTGGCGGCCAAGCTCCAGGTCTCCGCCGCGGTCGGCGCGTTCCTGGTCGGCATCGCCCTCTCCGGGCCGGTGGCGCACCACGCCACCGAGCTGCTCTCCCCGCTGCGGGACCTCTTCGCCGCGGTCTTCTTCGTCTTCTTCGGGCTCGTCACCGACCCCCGGGACATGCCGCCGGTGCTGCTGCCGGCGCTGGCCCTGGCCGTGGTCACCATGGGGACGAAGCTGCTCACCGGCTACCTGGCGGCGCGCCGGGCCGGGATCGCCGAACCCGGCCGCTGGCGGGCCGGCTTCGCGCTCATGCCGCGCGGCGAGTTCTCCATCGTCATCGCGGGGCTGGCGGTGGCCGCCGGCACCGTCGAGCCCCGGCTGGCGGCGCTCGCCACGGCGTACGTGCTGATCACCGTGGTGACCGGTCCGATGTTGGCCCGACTGCCCGACATGGGCTGGTTCAAGGCGTGGCTGCGGCGGCGCAGCCCGGTCCGTCGTACCGAGCCGCTGCCCACGGCCGACTGAGCGCGGGCGGCCGGGTCGGCCGTACGGCCGATCCGGCGCCGGTCCGGCCGTCGCCGAATTGCTCCCATCAGGGGCTTCCGCCAGCTGGCGAGGGCGCGCTACCGTGGCGCCCCAGCAGGCCAGTCTCCGCAGGTGGGCGGGGCCCCCGCGGGTACACGAGCGGAAGGTTGCCGGTGAACGTGCAGGAGTCGACGTTCCACGGCTTCGCCAACCCCGTCGATCCGTCGCCGGCGGAGTTGCGGGCCTGGGCATACCAGCCGGATTCGGTCCCGCTGACCTCCATGCCGCCCGACTGGGACCTGCTGGTCGCCGGGGATCACCTGGTGCTCACCCTCTTCGACCTGGCCATGGACCCGGCCTGCCCGGCCCGCCGGTTCGCGCTGCACTGCCTCTACATCTACGCCGCGGACGGCATCCGGACGAACTTCCGCGCGCACCCGAAGCGGCGCTTCCGCAAGCTGGTCGAGCAGGCCGAGCGGGACGGCGACGAACTGATGGGCACCTGGGCGCACAACAGCCGGATGCTGCTGGCCCGGCAGGACCTCTTCGTCTACCGGGACTGGTGCGAGGGCGGCCTGGTCCGGGAGAACCGCCGGCTCGCCTGACTGCGAGCACGGCCTCCGACCGGCGTCACCGCGTCCCGGCCCGCACGTCTTGGACGGCGAACGGGCCGGGACCCCCCGTGGGTCCCGGCCCGCACGTCGGTGGACCGTCAGCGTTGCGATCCACCCTGGTTCCGGCGTCTGGCCTCGGTGCGTCCCTGGTCGATCCCGTGGTCGACCTGGTCGGCGAACCGGCCATTCTTGATCATGTCGGCGAACCTGCCGTCGCCGAGCCGCTCGAATCCCTCCCGGACGTTCTCGGCCACCTTCTCGAGCCGGTCCTCCGCCTGCTCGGCCACCTTCTTCGCCGCTTCCGCCATGGCTCCCCCTGCCAGTTCGGAGTCCGGATTGAGCTGGTTGGACCTGATTACCAGGCTAACGGAACCGGCCCGGCCCGCGCCGGAGAAATTCGGGAACCGCAGGCCAGGCCGGGCCCGGTCCAGAGAAGAACGACGGTCGGTGGAACACGAGGTACGTCACCGGGCCGCCGAGACAGCCGTGGTGTTCCACCCGCCGTCCGGGCCACGCCGACGCGGAGGGGGTGGATCAGCGGTCGGTACGCCGGGGGCGCCAGACCACCAGCGCGGTGGAGGTGCGGTTGGTCGGCACCAGGTCCCCGCGCGGAAAACCGCCCAGCGACTCCAGCTCGGCGATCCGCCGGTACGCGGCGTCCAGCTCCGCCTCCAGCCGCGCCACCCGCTGCTGCGCCTGCTCCAGCAGCCGCTCCAGCCCGATGATCCGCTTGACCCCGGCCAGGTTGATCCCGTCGTCCTGGCTGAGCCGCTGCACCTCGCGCAGCAGTACCACGTCCCGCACGCTGTAGCGACGCCCGCCCCCGGCCGCGCGGCCGGGCTGCACCAGGCCCAGCCGGTCGTACTGGCGCAGTGTCTGCGGGTGCATGCCCGCCATCCGTGCCGCGACCGAGATCATCAGCACCTTGGCCTCGTAGGCAGGGTCACCCGAACCGACGAACCCGTCCGACATCCCACTCACCTCCGCACCACTCCACCGGTCAGCCGACCCGACGCACCCGCGCGTCGAGATGTTCGCGGCCGGCCGGCGGCGTCGACCCGGCGAACGTCTCCAGCGCCGCGCGGGCCTCGTCCGACACCGTCGCCGGCACCACCACGTCCAGCGTGACCAGCAGGTCACCGGCCTGACCGTCGCGCCGGACCACACCCTTGCCCCGGGCCCGCAGCACCCGCCCGGACGGCGTGCCCGGCGGGACCCGCAGGGTCACCGCGCCGTCGAGCGTGGGTACCCGCAGGTCAGTGCCGAGGACGGCCTCCGCGAAGGTGATCGGCACGGTCAGGGTCAGATCGTCTCCGGTACGCCCGAACAGGTCGTCCGGCCGGACCTTCACCTGGACGAACAGGTCGCCCGCCGGACCACCGCGGTCGCCCGGCTCACCGCGCCCGGTCAACCGGATCCGCTGCCCGTCGGCCACCCCGGCGGGGAAGCGGACGTTCAGCGTGCGGGTCTTGGTCACGCCGCCGGTGCCGTGGCACTCCGGGCACTTCTCCTCGACCACGGTGCCGACGCCCTGGCAGTTGCGGCACGGCTCGGAGAAGCTGAACGACCCCTGGTTGCGGGTGGTCACCCCGGCGCCCTGGCAGACCGGGCAGGTCTTCGGCTGAGTGCCGGGCTTCGCGCCGTTACCGTGGCAGGTGTCGCAGACCCCGGGCGCGCGCAGGGTCAGCGGCAGGGTCACCCCGCGTACCGCGTCCTGGAAGTCCAGCGCGACCTCGGTCTCCACGTCGCGACCCCGGGCCGGGCCACGGGCACGCGCCGGCCCGCCGGGGCCGCCGCCGGAGAAGATCGAGCTGAACAGGTCGGTGAAGCCACCGCCGCCGAACCGGGTGTCCGTACCGCCGCCACCGGCGCCGAACAGGTCGGAGACGTCGAACGGCACCCCGCCCGGCTGGGCGCCGCCACCACGGGCGTTGCGCCGGAACGCGCCCGAGCCGAACAGCGACCGCATCTCGTCGTACTCGCGGCGCTTGGCCTCGTCGCCGAGCACCGCGTACGCCTCGGAGACCGCCTTGAACCGCTCCTCGGCCTTCGGGTCACCCGGGTTGTGGTCCGGGTGCGACTCCCGGGCCAGCTTCCGGTACGCCTTCTTGATCTCGTCTGCGGAGGCGGACTTCTGCACGCCGAGCGTGGCGTAGTAGTCCTTCTCGATCCAGTCCTTGGAACTCACCGGTCCACCCCCTTCCGAGTGATGTGGCCCGGTCGCCCCGCCCGCCGTGCGACGGCGGGCGGGGCGACCGGATGGTCGTGCACTATTCCGGGTCGGCGACCGCGACCAGCGCGGGCCGCAGCAGCCGCTCGCCGAGCTGGTAGCCCCGGCGCATCACCTGTACGCAGGTCGGCTCGTCGACGTCCGGCGAGGTCTGGTGCGCGACCGCCTCGTGCCGGGTGGGGTCGAACGGGTCGCCCTGCTCCCCGAAGGGGGTCAGGCCGAACTTGCCCAGCGCCGTGGTGAGCTGCTCGGCCACCGTGCCGAAGGGGCCGACCAAATCGCCGTGCTCCCGGGCCCGGTCCAGGTCGTCCAGGATCGGCAGCAGCGCGGCGAGCACCGAGCCGGTCGCCTGCTCCTGGACCACGCCCCGGTCCCGGTCCACCCGCTTGCGGTAGTTGGCGTACTCCGCCGACACCCGCTGCAGGTCCCGGGTCCGCTCGTCCAGCTCGGCCCGGAGGGCTTCCAGCTCGGCGCCGAGCGGGGAGCCGGCCGCGCCGCCGTCGACCGGCTGCGCGGGGGCGTCCACCACCGGCGGGCCGGCCGGGGTCGGACCGTCGATCGAGGTGGCCTCGATCTCGATCTCGTCGACCACGACCTCGCCCTCCTCGACCAGGCCATCGGCCGGGACGTCCGTCCCGGCGTCGGCGGCAGCGGGCTCCTCCTCGGTCTTGCCGATCTTGCGGTTGTTGCGGATGACGACCCGCGGCCCGTCGCCGGCGGCCTGCTCGGCGGGCGCGGAGCCACCCGGCGCCGACCCGGTGGCGGCCGGGTCGGCGGCTCGTGGCTTCTCCGTCATGCGACTACCTCGATTTCTGTGCCGTGGGTCGGGGTCCGGGACGGACCGTCACTTCTTGTCCTCGTCCACGATCTCCGCGTCGACCACGTCGTCGGCGGCACCGGCCTGCGGGCCACCCGTGGCACCCGCGCCCGGGCCGGCCGCGCCGGGCTGCTCGCCCTGCTCGGCCTGCTGCGAGTAGAGCAGCGAACCGGCCTGCTGGGAGACCTGCGCCAGCCGCTCGTGGGCCGCCTTGATCTTCTCGATGTCCTGGCCGCCGAGCGCGCCACGCAGCTCACCGAGGGCCTCGTTGAGCTGCTCCCGGTTCTCGCTGGGCAGCTTGTCGCCGCTCTCGGCGAGGAACTTCTCGGTCTGCCACTGCAGCGCCTCGGCGACGTTGCGGGTCTCCGCCTCCTCGCGGCGGCGCTTGTCGTCGTCGGCGTGCTCCTCGGCGTCCCGGCGCATCCGCTCGATGTCGTCCTTCGGCAGCGAGGAGCCGCCGGTGATCGTCATCTTCTGCTCCTTGCCGGTGCCGAGGTCCTTGGCGTGCACGTTCACGATGCCGTTGGCGTCGATGTCGAACGTGACCTCGATCTGCGGCACGCCGCGCGGCGCCGGCGGCAGGCCGGTCAGCTCGAAGGTGCCGAGCTTCTTGTTGTAGGCCGCAATCTCCCGCTCGCCCTGAAAGACCTGGATCAGCACCGACGGCTGGTTGTCGTCCGCCGTGGTGAAGACCTCGGAGCGCTTGGTCGGGATCGTGGTGTTGCGCTCGATGAGCTTGGTGAAGATGCCGCCCTTGGTCTCGATGCCCAGGCTCAGCGGGGTCACGTCGAGCAGCAGGACGTCCTTGACCTCGCCCTTGAGCACGCCGGCCTGGAGGGCGGCGCCGACGGCGACGACCTCGTCCGGGTTGACGCCCTTGTTCGGGTCGCGGCCGGTGAGCTGCTTGACCAGGTCGGTCACGGCCGGCATCCGGGTCGAACCACCGACCAGGATGACGTGGTCGACGTCGGAGACCTTGATCCCGGCGTCCTTGACGGCCTGCTCGAACGGGCCCTTGCAGCGGTCCAGCAGATCCTGCGTCATCCGCTGGAACTCGGCGCGGCTGAGCGTCACGTCGAGGTGCAGCGGGCCGGCGGCGCCGGCGGTGATGTACGGCAGGTTGATGTTGGTGGTGGTGGCGGCGGACAGCTCGATCTTGGCCTTCTCGGCCGCCTCGCGGAGCCGCTGCAGAGCCATCTTGTCCTGGCCCAGGTCGATGCCGTGCTCGCCGCGAAAGGTCTTCACCAGGTGGTCGATGATGCGCTGGTCCCAGTCGTCACCACCGAGGTGGTTGTCACCGCTGGTCGACTTGACCTCGATGACGCCCTCGGCGAGCTCCAGCAGGGAGACGTCGAAGGTGCCGCCACCCAGGTCGAAGACCAGGACGGTCTGCTCCTTGGAGCCCTTGTCCAGCCCGTACGCCAGGGCGGCCGCGGTCGGCTCGTTGACGATCCGCAGCACGTTGAAGCCGGCGATCTCACCGGCCTCCTTGGTGGCCTGGCGCTGGCCGTCGTTGAAGTAGGCGGGGACGGTGATCACCGCGTCGGTGATCTGCTCACCCAGGTAGGCCTCGGCGTCCCGCTTGAGCTTCATCAGCGTGCGCGCCGAGATCTCCTGCGGGGTGTACTTCTTGCCGTCGATGTCGACGGACCAGTTGGTGCCGATCTCCCGCTTGACCGAGCGGATCGTCCGGTCCGGGTTGGTCACCGCCTGGCGCTTGGCGACCTCACCGACGAGCACCTCCCCGTTGCGGGCGAACGCGACGATCGACGGGGTCGTCCGCGAGCCTTCAGCGTTGGCGATGACGGTGGGCTCACCGCCCTCGAGAACGCTGACGCAGGAGTTCGTCGTGCCGAGGTCGATACCGACCGCACGTGCCATCTTCGCTTCCTCGCTTCATAACGTTTAAGCAGGTCGGAGGGCCTGCCCGGCGGGTCGCCCGCAGCGACCGCACCACAAGTTGAGTGAACTTGACTCAATAGTGCCACGCCGTCGCCAAACCGCAAGTCGAGGTTGAGTCCACCCGGCGCAACCCGACCGTTATTACCGTCCGGTTGTCTTCCCTTGCATCGGTCGGGCACGCTTTAGCGGTGACGACGCACGGCGATCCCGCCACCCGGTCCGGCGCGCCCACCGTCGCCGCCCGCTCCGGGTCGTCGGAGGCTGGGGGGGCTTTGCCCGGCACCGCCGGGGACGGCCTGCCGGCCGCGCTGACCGGGCTCCGGGCCGCGATCGGTGCCGCCCGGTTCCCACTGACCCTGCCCTCGGCCGAGCCCGCCCGGCGTACCGCCGCCGCCCTCAACGACCAGCTCGACGACTACCTGCTGCCCCGGCTCGCCCGACTCGACGCGCCCCTGCTGGTCGTCGTCGGCGGCTCCACCGGCGCCGGCAAGTCGACCCTGGTCAACAGCCTGGTCCAGGCCCGAGTCAGCGCCGCCGGGGTGCTCCGGCCGACCACCCGCTCACCGGTGCTGGTCTGCAACCCGGCCGACTCCGGCTGGTTCCGCCGCGGCGAACTGCTGCCCGGCCTGACCCGGACCAACGAGCCGAGCGAGGATCCCCGCACCCTGCACCTGGTCACCGCGCCCGCGCTCCCCGCCGGCCTGGCCTTCCTCGACGCGCCCGACATCGACTCGGTGGTCGACGCCAACCGCGCCCTCGCCGGCCAACTGCTGGCCGCCGCCGACCTCTGGCTCTTCGTCACCACCGCCGCCCGCTACGCCGACGCCGTCCCCTGGGAGCTGCTGCGCAGCGCCCGGGCCCGGGGCGCGGCGATCGCCATGGTGCTCGACCGGGTGCCGCCGGAGGCCGCCGACGAGATCTCCGCCCACCTCTCCGAGATGCTCGCCGCCCAGGACCTCGCCGCCGCGCCGCTCTTCGTGCTGCCGGAGACCTGGGTCGACGGGCAGGGCCTCCTGCCGAACAAGGTCACCGCGCCGCTGAGCGCCTGGTTCGCCCGGCTCGCCGCCGACGCCGAGGCCCGCGCCGCCGTGGTCCGGCAGACCCTGGACGGCGCGCTCGCCTCGCTGCACCCGACGGTCGAGGCGCTGGCCGACGCCGCCGACGAGCAGGTCACCGCCGCCGCCGCCCTGGACGACCGGGTCCAGGCCGCGTACCGGGGGGCGCGGCGGTCGGTCGAGGAGGGGCTCAGGGACGGTCGGCTGCTCCGCGGCGAGGTCCTCGCCCGCTGGCAGGAGTTCGTCGGCACCGGCGAGTTCTTCCGTACGTTGGAGGCGCGCATCGGCCGGCTACGCGACCGCCTGGTCGCCGCGGTCTCGGGCCGTCCCGCCCCCGCCGTCGAGCTGCGCAACGCCATCGAGTCCCAGCTGGTCACCCTGCTGCGCGGGGTGGCCTCCGAGGCGGCCGAGAACGCGTACACCGGGTGGCGGGCGCACCCGGCCGGAGCGGCGCTGCTCGACCCGGCGCTCGCCCACCCCACCGACGACCTGCCCGACCGCGCCGAGCGGATGGTCCGCGACTGGCAGCGCGGCGTGCTGGAACTGGTCAAGGAGGAGGGCGGCGACCGACGGTTCGTGGCCCGCACCGCCGCGTACGCGGTCAACGCCACCGGCCTCGCCGTGATGATCGCGGTGTTCGCCTCGACCGCGTTCATCCCGACCGGCCTCGAGGTGGCCACCGGAGCCGGCACCACGGTCGCCGCGCAGGCCGTGCTCCAGGCGATCTTCGGCGACCAGGCCGTTCGTAACCTCGCCAACAAGGCCCGGGACGACCTGCTGGAACGGGTCCGCGCGCTGCTGGACGAGGAGGCGGCCCGCTTCCTGACCCGCACCGCCGACGCCCGCCCCGGCGCGGACGCCGGCGCCGAGCTGCGCCGGGCCGCCGGCCGGGTCGAGGTGGCCCGGCACCGCAGCGGCCTGGCCGACCACCACGGGTCGGCGCTGCCCTCCCCCAGCACCGAGGGCGGCGCCCGGTGACCAACATCGTCGGCCGGATGCGCGAGGCGTTCCGGGGCGACCAGCGGGTGGACGCGGACGCCCTGGTGGCCCGCCTCGACGCCGTCCGCCGCTTCCTCGGCGCGGTGGACGGCCAGCTGCCCGACTCCCGGCTGGTCGCCGCGAACACCCTGGTCGAGCGGGCCGGCACCCGGCTGGCCCTGTCCCGGGACCACACCGTGGTCGCGCTCGCCGGCAGCACCGGCAGCGGCAAGTCCAGCCTCTTCAACGCCCTGGCCCGGCTGGAACTCTCCCCGGTCGGAGTGCGTCGCCCCACCACGGGGGTGGCGCACGCCTGCGTGTGGGGGCAGCTCGACGGGGCCAACCGGCTGCTCGACTGGGTCGGTGTGCTGCCCCGGCACCGGTTCGTCCGGGAGAGCGCGTTGGACGCCGACGACGAGTCCGGCCTGCACGGGCTGATCCTGCTCGACCTGCCCGACTTCGACTCGGTGCAGCGGTCCCACCGGCTGGAGGTGGACCGGCTGCTCGGCCTGGTCGACCAGGTGGTCTGGGTGGTCGACCCGCAGAAGTACGCCGACCGGGTGATCCACACCAGCTACCTGCGTGAGTTCCACCGGCACAAGGACGTCACCCTGGTCGTGCTCAACCAGGCCGACCGGCTGGCCCCGGCCGAGCTGCCCCGGGTCCTGGCCGACCTGCGCCGGCTGCTCGACGCCGACGGGCTGGACGGCGTGCCGCTGCTGGCCACCACCGCCGTCGACCCGGCCGGGCTGGAGGGGCTGCGCCAGGCGCTGGAGCGTACGGTCACCGAACGGCAGGCCGCGCTGCGCCGGCTCGCCGGCGACGTGGACATCGTGGTCGACGGGCTGGACGAGCTGGTCGCCGCCGAGGTGCCGAAGGGCGCCCCGGACGACGCGACGGTCCGGGAGCTGGACCGGGCCCTGGCCGGCGCGGCCGGGGTCCCGTCGGTCGCGGAAGCGGTCGAGGGGGCGTACCGGCACCGCGCCGGCGGCACCACCGGCTGGCCGCTGGTGCGCGGTTTGCGCAAGCTGCGGCCCGACCCGCTGCGCCGGCTGCACCTGCCCGGGCCGGCCACCGATCCGGACCGGCCGGAGGAGAGCCTGGTCGCGGCCACCTCGGTGCCCGACCCGACGGCCGCCCAGCGGTCCGCCCTCGGCCTGGCGATCCGCGCGGTCGCCGACCGGACCGGTGCGGAGCTTCCCGCACCCTGGCCCGCCGCGGTTACCGCCGCCGCCCGCTCCCGCCTCACCGACCTGCCGGACGCGCTGGACCGCGCGGTCGCCGGCACCGACCTGGGGATGGATCGGCGGCCGATCTGGTGGCGGATCGTCGGCGCCCTCCAGTGGCTGGTCACCCTCGCCGCCGTGGCCGGCCTCGGTTGGCTGGCGCTCGGCTACGCGCTGCGCGCCCTCGGCCTGCCCGAGCTGGAATACCCGCTGGTCGGCGAGGTGCCGCTGCCCACCCTGCTGCTCCTCGGCGGACTGCTCGCCGGGCTGCTGGTGGCGGCGGCCACCCGGCCGGTGATCCGGTGGGCTGCCCGGCGGGCCCGGCAGCGGGCCGAGAGACGCCTGACCACCGCGGTGGCCGAGGTCGGCGGGGCGTACGTGATCACTCCGGTCCGCGCGGTCCTGGAGCGGTACGGCCAGGCGCGGGAGGCGCTGCGGGACGCCGGCCGCTGAGGGCTGGCGCCGGAAGGCCGGTGGCGGCGTAGGGTCGGTCCATGGCCACGCCACAGACCCCCTACGACGCGGTGCTCCAGGCCGCACGCGACGTGACCAGGCTGGACACCGCGCTCGACGCGGAGATGCTCGGCACCGCGCTGCTCGGCAGCGTCTACGCGATCGCGGAGACGGACCGGGAAACCGCGGTGCGCGAGTTCGTCTCCGGGTTCCTGGCCGCCACGTCGCGCCGCCGCACGGCCGCCGCGACCACCATCCGCTCGGTCTTCGCCGCACTGGTGCCGGACGCCGAGGGCGCGGCGAAGGTCCGCCCGGGCGCCCAGGCGCCCGCCTGGACCGGCCAGCTCGGTCGGGTCCACCTCACCGGCGTCTGGTCCTACGGCGACGTGTACGGCGACCAGACCTCCTACCTGGCCACCTTCGCCTACGACGACGCCACCGGCGGCCCGGAGCACGCCCTGGTCGCGCTCGTCGACCACAACATCGGCATCACCAAGGACGTCTTCGTCGGCGGTCCCGCCGAGCGGATCCTTGAGCAGGTCCGGCAGATGTGCGCCGCCGACGACCTGACCTGGTTCCGGGAGGAGGACCCGGCCCGGATGCACGGCGAGGTGAGCCGGCACCTGGCGGTCACCGACGATCTGGGCGAGCTGCCCGCCGAGGGCTCGCTCGCCACCGACCGGGCGCTGGTGGGTGCCCGGCTGGCGCTGCTGCCCGGTGCGCCCGCCGACACCACGAGCTGGGACGCCGAGCCGCTCGGCGGCGACGAGCGCACCGAACTGGTCCGCGCCTTCCTCGCCTCGCCGGAGGCCGCCCGCTTCGGGCTGGCCCAGCTGGATGACGACGCGGAGCTGGCCTCGCTGCACTTCTGCCTCAGCCTGCTCTTCGACCACGCGGCGAGCTTCCCGGACGCCGACCCGATGCGGTGGAGCCCGGCGGTGGCCGGCCTGTTCCTGCTGGACTGGGTGCACCGGCGCGCCGTGCTGGACATGGACGACGCCGCGATGCTGCCCCGGGTGCTGCGCGCCTGGGCGGCGTACGCGGCCCGGCGGCGGGGGCTGCCGGAGCGGGCCGGCCGGCAGACCGACGAGGCGATCGAGGAGCTGGTGCCGGAGTTCGCGCGGCTCTACAGCACCGGTGAGCGGCGCAGCCCGGCGACCGCGGCGGTCGCTCAGCTGATGGCGGACGGGGTGGACCCGGACGACCCGGCGGCACTGGACGCCTGGATCGAGGCGAACCGGCAGCGCCTGGGCGACGACACCCCCTGATCCGTCGGCGCCGGTCGCGCTCCCGGGCCGGGGCCGATCCGGGTCACGGCTCGACCAGGGTGAGCCGGCCGGGGGCGACGCCGACGCGTACCCGCTGCCCCCAGCGCAGCGCGATCCGGTCGGTCTCCAGGCCGTCGGCGAAGACCACCAGGCCGTCGGACTCGGCGGTCAGTTCGAGGGTGTCGGCGGCGGCCAGCCGCCCGGCCACCAGGTCCGCGCCGGTGACCGGGGAGGGCCACGCCTCCCGGACGTACCAGCAGAGCGCCTCCTCCTCCGGGACGGGCGGGTGCGGCGCGCCCGGACGGTTGCGCGCGATGGACGCGCACCAGCCGGTCGCCCCCGTACCGCTGCCCACCACCACCCCGGAGGAGGAGTGCCGTTCCCGCCGGGTCCGCCCGCCGTCGGCCACGGCGAGCAGGTAGCGGGCGGACTGGTGGGAGCTGTGGCCGACGTACACCTCGTTGAGGCCGACCAGCTCCTGCCCGTCGTCGAGGGCGGCACGGACCATGGCCCGCCGGCGGACCGGCGCCGCCCCGGCGACGGTCGCCGGAAGCAGCGCCGCCACCTGATCGGCGGTCCAGCGGACCAGCACCCCCGCGTTGCGGCCCGGTTCCGGGTCGACCCCGATCACCGGCTGCCCGGCCAGGTACTTGGCCACGTTGGCGACCAGCCCGTCCGGCCCGACGGCGACCACCACGTCCTCCGGCCCGAAGAGGAACCGGGGCAGGTCGTCGCGGTCCACGGTGCCGCGCCGCCAGTCGGCCGGCACGGCGGCCGCGACGGTGGTCAGCGCCGCCTGGAGGGCGTCGTGCCGGGCCACCACCTCGCTCAGGTCCCGACCCCGCTCGCGCAGGTACCACCCGGCGGCGGCCCGGGTGCCGTGCCGGCCCAGCAGTTCCTCCAGCTCGCTGCGGCGGCGTACCACGACGACCCGGGGGTGCAGGGTCGCGCTCACCGGTCGGCGGCGGTCGACCCGGCCAGCCGGCCGACCAGGTCGGTGAGCAGGTCCGGGGTGACGGTGAGCTGGCCGATCTGCGGAAGCTGGCCGGCCAGGTCGCGGACGGTCAGCGCCCGCAGCACCGCGGGCGGCAGTTCGGCGTACGCGGCCAGCTTGGCCGCCTCCGCCTCGGCCTCGGCGGCGCCGACGGCGCGTACCGTGTCGGCTTTGGCGGCGGCGAGCACCCGCTCCTTGTCGGCGGTGCCGGCGGCGAGCAGGCGGTCCTTCTCCGCCTCGGCGGTGGCGAGCACCCGGGCCCGTTCGGCGGCGGCCGCGTTGGCGACCTTCTCCCGCTCGGCCTTGCCCTGGGCGGTGGCCAGCTCGGCGGAGGCGTCCAGCTCGGCCCGGCGGCGGGTGTTGGCGCCGTGCTGTTCGACGAGCTGCTGCTCGCGGCGGGCCAGCTCGATCTTGTTCTGGAGCTCGTTCTCCGCGATGGTGCGTTCCTGCTCGACGGCCTGCGCCCGGCGGGCGTAGGTGGCCCGGTCGGCCTGCACCTGGACCGCCTCCCGGGTGGGTGTCTGCAGGGCCCGTTCCAGCTCGGGCTCGGGCCGGATCGCCACCACCCGGGCGCTGACCACGGCGACGCCGATGTCGGCCAGCCGGGGCTCGGCGCCGAGCGCGGCGGAGACCGCCTCGCGGACCGGGGAGACCGTGGTGAGCGCCTCGGCGAGGGGCACCCGGGCGAGCAGGTCGAGGGCGGGCTGCTGGGCCAGCTCGGCGAGGAGCGTGGCGACCTGGTCGAGCGGGCGGGACCGGGCCTTGCCGGTGCGCGGGTCGATCGAGAAGTCGAGCCGGCCGGCGGCGAGCGCCGGGTCGGCCACCCGGTAGGTCACGGTGGCCTGGACGGTGATGTCGGCGAAGTCGCCGGTACGGGCGTGGAAGAGCAGCGGCAGCTCCCGGTCGTCCACCGGGACCTCGCTGAGCACGGCGGTGAGCGGCCGGTACCAGAAGGACTGCCCGATCCCCTCCCGGCGGACCCGCCCGCCCACGTGCAGCCGTACCCAGTTGGTCGGTGTCCCGCGCAGGTGGCGCAGGAAGAACCGCCTCGTCACATCGGCCATGGTTGTCACCCTCCCCTTTTTCGTCCAGCCGACGATAAACGCTCTGCTAGGTTATCGTCAAGGTGGTGATAAAGAGATGACGGAGTACCCGGCGTTCGCGGTGACGGTCGACCTGGTGGTGCTCACCGTGCGGTCCGACGCCCTGCACCTGCTGCTGGTCCGTCGGGGCATCCCCCCGTACCAGGGGCGCTGGGCGCTGCCCGGCGGCTTCGTCCACATCGACGAGGACCTGCCCGACGCCGCCGTCCGCGAGCTGACCGAGGAGACCGGGCTGCCCGAGCCAGCCGGCCACCTGGAACAGCTCGGCACGTACGGCCGGCCGGACCGCGACCCGCGCGGCCGGGTGGTCACGGTGGCCTGGCTGGCGCTCCTGCCCGACCTGCCCACGCCGGTGGCCGGCACCGACGCCGCCTCGGCCGACTGGCTGCCGGTCGCCCGGCTCGCCCCCGGCCAGCTCGCCTTCGACCACGACCGGATCGTGGCCGACGGCCTGGAACGCGCCCGCGCCAAGCTGGAGTACACCCCGCTGGCCACCGCGTTCTGCCCGCCCGAGTTCACCGTCGCCCAGCTCCGCGCGGTCTACGAGACGGTCTGGGGTGTCAGGCTCGACCCGCGCAACTTCCACCGCAAGGTGACCGGCACCCCGGGCTTCGTGGTGCCGGCCGGCCGCGCCACCGAGGGCGAGCGCGGCCGCCCGGCGCAGCTCTTCCGGCGCGGACCGGCCACCCTGCTGCACCCGCCGATGCTCCGGCCCGGGGAGCCGGCCTAGCCGAGGGCGGTGAAGACCACCCCGGCGACCAGGCCGCCCACCGCGCCGCCGACGACCACCTGCGCCACCGTGTGGTCGCGCAGCCGCACCCGGGACCAGCCGACCACGGGCAGCAGCGGCGCGACGACCAGCAGCCGCGGGCCGAAGGTCAGCGCCAGCACCACCACCGTGCCGGTCGCCACCGCGGAGTGGATCGACATCTTCCACCAGTGGCTGACCGTCACGGCCACCACCAGGCCGACCACCCCGGCCGCGACCAGGGCCAGCACCGGGCGCGGGGCGCCGAGCGCGGCGAGCAGCGCCAGGCCGGCGGCCGCCGAGGCGAGACCGAAGAGCAGGGGTACCCGCCGCTGCTCACGGAGCCCGACGTGATGGTCGGTCAGGCGCCCGCGCCGGACCGAGCCGACGATGTACGCGAACGGGATGCCGCTGGCGAAGACGGTGGCGAGCAACCCCCACGCCAGCCCGTGCGGGCCACCGGCGCCGTGCCAGGCGACCGCGACGGTGAGCGCGGTGACCAGCACGGCGGGCGCGGTCACCTCGGTGACCAGCCGGGCCAGCCGGGTCGCCGGTCCGGGCGGGACGAGCGGGCGGATGCCGCCACGGTCACCGCCGCCGTCGATCGTGTCCAGCGCCCCGTCCCCGATCCGTCCCCACCGAGCCGTCAGCGCCGACGGACGACCCGGAGTCCCGGCGGCGTACGACCGCGTGGCCCCGGCCGGCACGTCGGGCCGGTCAGCCGGCGTCGCCCGTCACCGTACCGTCCGGAGTGGGCCCGTCGTGGCGGGTCACACCGGCCGGGTGGGGATGGTGGTGGCGGTGGCCCGGGGGCTCGCGCTCGGGACCAGGGTGACCGTCACGGTGGGACCGGGCGTGGGATCGGCCGGCGGGGCGGTCGGCGATCGGGTCGGCACGGGACGGTTCGGCAGCGGGGCCGGGCCCGGTCGGCGGGCCGGGGCGGGCGGGTCCGTCGGCGTGGGCTCGGGCGGGTCCGTCGGCGTGGGTTCGGGCGGAATCGTCGGCGGGGGTTCGGGCGGGTTGGTCGGCGTGGGATCAGGCGAGGACGTCGGCGTGGGGCTGGGCGAGGTCGTCGGCGGCGGGGCGGGGACGCGCTGCCGGGCCGCCCCCGGCTCACCGGGACGCGGGGGCACCGGGGCGGCCACGGGCAGCGGCTGGAACGGGGTGCCGGGCGGCAGCAGGTCGCCGTCGCCCGGCTGCCGGGGCACGGGTGCCTCCGGGCCGGTCGGCGAAAGCGCCGGCTGACCGGTGGCGGGCACCGTCACGATCACCGGTCCGACGGAGGGGGTGGGCAGGAACGGGGTACGCCCGTCGGGCAGCGCGCTGCCCACGGTGGCCGAGCCGGCGCTGATGGCGGCGAGGATCGGCATCGACGCCGTGCCGGCGAGCAGGGCGACGGTGAACAGGTAGCCCCGGCCGGGGCCGTCCGAGCCGGGAGCCCGGTGCGAGCCGATCACCCGCCGGTACGCGGGGCCGGGCAGATGCCGGCCGAGCAGCGGAGCGACGGGACCCTCGGCTGTCTCGGACACGCACACTCCTCGTCGTCGGGACGGACGTCGGCCAACCTCGCTCGATAACCAGACAAAGGCCTCTAACGCCCTCAATCTGACCTCAGCCAGCTTGAACCAGTGACGCTCAGTTCACCAGGGAGCACAGCGTGTCGACACACAAAATGTGCGTCACGGTGAATCTTCCAAGCGACAAATCCCTCAATGCGTCGCGAAGCAGACGGAACCACCCGGGGAGAGGAGGCCATACTGTGGGCCCGCTCACCTCCTCTGCAATCATTCAGGCACGACGGCAAAGCAGCCGCACCTCCGCGCACCCCGCGGCAGGCGTGGTTGGGCGCCGGCGCTCCCGATCCGGGTTCGCCCCACGAATCCGGCTCAGGTCGCGCGGCAACCCTCACCAGGGCTAGGCGCGGCCGCCACGGACCAGCCCGGCACCGGCCGGGCTGGCGCACCATTTGCGCGGACCGGTCACCCCCGGCGCCGGCGCAGAGACGACAGGGAGAGACGGATGGCAAAGGGCGACCCCGCGGTCACCAGCCGCGGTCGGCGGGCCGCACCGCGGTCCAAGAGCACCGCCCCGGCGGGCGAGCCGGAACTCGTACAGCTGCTCACCGCCGACGGTGAGCGGATCGAGAGCGCGACCGGCCCCGACGGGACCGAGTACCGCGTGGACTTCACCGACGAGGAGTACCGCGGGCTGTACCGCGACCTCGTGCTGGTCCGCAAGCTGGACGCCGAGGCCACTGCGCTGCAGCGCCAGGGCGAGCTGGGCCTCTGGGCCAGCCTGCTCGGCCAGGAGGCGGCACAGGTCGGCTCCGGGCGCGCGCTGCGTACCCAGGACATGGCCTTCCCGACCTACCGGGAGCACGGCGTCCTCTACTGCCGGGGCATCGACCCGATCATGCCGCTCGGCCTGTTCCGCGGCGTCGACCAGGGCGGCTGGGACCCGAACGAGTTCAAGTTCAACATGTACACGATCGTGATCGGGGCGCAGACCCTGCACGCGACCGGCTACGCCATGGGCGTCCACATGGACGGCAAGACCGGCACCGAGGACGGCGAGGCGGTGATCGCCTACTTCGGCGACGGCGCCACCAGCCAGGGCGACGTCAACGAGGCGTTCGTCTGGGCGAGCGTCTTCAACGCCCCGCTGGTGTTCTTCTGCCAGAACAACCAGTACGCGATCTCCGAGCCGCTCGAGCGGCAGACCCGCGTTCCGCTCTACCAGCGCGCCGGCGGCTTCGGCTTCCCCGGCGTCCGGGTGGACGGCAACGACGTGCTCGCGTCGTACGCGGTGACCCGGCACGCGCTGGACAACGCCCGGCTCGGCCAGGGCCCCAGCCTGATCGAGGCGTACACCTACCGGATGGGGGCGCACACCACCTCCGACGACCCGACCCGCTACCGGATCGCCAGCGAGGTCGAGGCCTGGCAGGCCAAGGACCCGATCGCCCGGATGAAGGCGTTCCTGACCAAGCAGCAGATCGCCGACGCGGACTTCTTCGCGTCCGTCGACGAGCAGGCCCGCACCGAGTCGGTGCACCTGCGCGAGCGGGTGCTCGCCATGCCCAACCCGGAGCCGGTGACGATGTTCGACCACGTCTACCCCAACGGGTCCCCCGAGCTCGACGAGCAGCGGGCGAAGTTCAGCAAGTACATGGAGTCGTTCGAGGGGAGCGCCCACTGATGGCCACGGAGACGCTCACCCTCGGCAAGGCCCTCAACACCGGTCTGCGCAAGGCCCTGGAGAACGACCCGAAGGTCGTCATCATGGGCGAGGACGTCGGCAAGCTCGGCGGCGTCTTCCGGATCACCGACGGGCTCCAGAAGGACTTCGGCGACCAGCGGGTGATCGACACCCCGCTGGCCGAGTCCGGCATCATCGGCACCGCGGTCGGCCTGGCCATCCGCGGCTTCCGCCCGGTCTGCGAGATCCAGTTCGACGGCTTCGTCTACCCCGCGTACGACCAGATCGTGTCGCAGGTGGCGAAGATGCACTACCGCTCGCAGGGCAAGGTCCGGATCCCGATGGTCATCCGGATCCCCTACGGCGGTGGCATCGGCGCCGTCGAGCACCACTCCGAGTCGCCCGAGGCGTACTTCGCGCACACCGCCGGCCTCAAGGTCGTCACCTGCGCGAACCCGCAGGACGCGTACACGATGATCCAGCAGGCCATCGCCTCGGACGACCCGATCGTCTTCCTGGAGCCGAAGCGGCGCTACTGGGAGAAGGGCCAGGTCGAGCTGGACGCCCCGCTGGACGCGGCGTACCCGCTGCACTCGGCCCGGGTGGCCCGGCCGGGCGCCGACGCCACCGTGCTGGCGTACGGTCCGATGGTGCGGACCTGCCTGGACGCGGCCACCGCCGCCGCCGAGGACGGTCGGGAGCTGGAGGTCATCGACCTGCGCACGCTCTCCCCGCTGGACCTGACCGCCGCGTACGAGTCGGTGAAGCGCACCGGCCGCTGCGTGGTCGTCCACGAGGCCCCGGGCAACCTGGGCCTGGGCTCGGAGATCGCGGCCCGGATCACCGAGGAGTGCTTCTACTCCCTGGAGTCCCCGGTGCTGCGCGTCACCGGCTTCGACACCCCCTACCCGGCCTCCCGGGTGGAGGAGGAGTACCTGCCG
This sequence comes from Micromonospora lacuserhaii, assembly GCF_036902735.1. Taxonomy (NCBI): domain Bacteria; kingdom Bacillati; phylum Actinomycetota; class Actinomycetes; order Micromonosporales; family Micromonosporaceae; genus Micromonospora; species Micromonospora lacuserhaii. The sequence goes on from NZ_JBAKHO010000009.1 coordinate 150,022, forward strand.
GACCTCGACCGGGTGCTCGACGCCGTCGACCGCACCTTCGGCTGGTGAGCGGCATGTCACGGATCAAGGAGTTCAACCTCCCCGACCTGGGTGAGGGCCTGACCGAGGGCGAGATCCTCGCCTGGCTGGTCAAGGTGGGCGACGTCATCGAGCTGAACCAGCCGATCGTCGAGGTGGAGACGGCGAAGGCGGCCGTCGAGATCCCGGCGAAGTGGGCCGGTCAGGTGCAGGCGATCTTCCAGCCGGAGGGCACCACGGTCGAGGTCGGTACGCCGATCATCGCGATCGACACCGACCCGGGCGCCGGCCCGATCGAGGAGTCGACGACCGGCGCGCCGGCGTCGGCGCTGCCCACCCCGTCGGCGGCGTCGCTGGCCGCGGTCGAGGTGGCCCCGGCCGAGGGCGCGATCGAGCCGGGCCTGATCGGTGGGCCCGCCCCGGGTGGGCGTACCGCCGTGCTGGTCGGTTACGGCCCGCGGACCGCGGCGGCGAAGCGGCGCCCGCGCAAGGGCGGCGTGCCGGCCCAGGCACCGGTGACCCCGGCCGCGCCGGTCCAGGCGGCACCGCCTCCGGCGGCGCCCGCTCCGGCGGCGAACGGCACCGGGCGGGCCGGCGGGCTGGTGCTCGCCAAGCCGCCGGTGCGCAAGCTCGCCAAGGACCTCGGCGTCGACCTGGCCACCCTGACCGGCTCGGGCCCGCTGGGCTCGATCACCCGGGAGGACGTACAGCGGGCGGTGGGCACGGCCCCGGCGGCGGCCGAGCCGCTGACGGTCGCGGCGCCGGTCACGGCCGTCGCGAGCTTCGGCGCGGACCGCGAGCAGCGCATCCCGGTCAAGGGGGTACGCAAGCTCACCGCCGAGAACATGTCCCGCTCGGCGTTCACCGCCCCGCACGTGACGGAGTTCCTGACCGTCGACGTGACCCGGGCGATGAAGGCCCTGGACCGGCTGCGCGAGCGGCGGGAGTGGCGCGACGTGCGGGTCTCGCCACTGCTGCTGGTCGCGAAGGCCGTGCTGCTGGCGGTCAGGCGGCACCCGATGGTCAACTCGACCTGGGCCGGCGACGAGATCGTGGTCAAGGACTACGTCAATCTGGGCATCGCGGCGGCCACCGAGCGTGGCCTGATCGTGCCGAACATCAAGGACGCCGGCCGGCTCTCGCTGCGTGAGCTGGCGGACGCGATGACGGGCCTGGTGCAGACGGCGAAGGCGGGGAAGACCTCCCCGGCCGACATGTCCGGCGGCACGCTGACGATCACCAACGTCGGGGTCTTCGGCGTCGACACCGGTACGCCGATCCTGCCCCCGGGCGAGTCGGCGATCCTGGCCTTCGGTGCGGTCCGGGAGATGCCCTGGGTGCACAAGGGCAAGGTCAAGCCGCGCCAGGTCACCACGCTGGGCCTGTCGTTCGACCACCGGATCATCGACGGGGAGCTGGGTTCGAGGTTCCTGCGCGACATCGGCGACTTCCTCGCCGACCCCGAGGCGGCGCTGCTCGCCTGGACCTGACGGTCCACCGCACCCGCTACGGCCGGTGTGCACGGGTTCACGCCCGGCACGCCGGCCGTAGTCCGTTCGGACGATCGAAACCTTCGGTTCAGAACCCCGTTGACCTACGATCCTTAGGTCCGTGGTTCAGCTCACCTAATAATCGATGGAAGTTGGGCTCGTCTTGCGCTTAAATAGAGACATCAGGGGCTGACAACCGAATAGCCGGAGGAGAGACCACCATGAGCATGATCGAGCGAATCCGCACCCGCCGCGACGCCAACCGCCGCGCCCGCGCCATCGAGCACGCGCTGCGTTCCGCCAACTCGCCGGCGGTCCGCGAGGAGATCCTCGCGATCGCCCAGCGTCGCATGGGCTGATGCCAACCGACTTTCCTCCTCTCCTCCAGATCGACGACCCGCCCGGGCACCGGGCGGGTCGTCGGCGTTTCAGGGCTCCGAGACCGGGATTCCACCTCGACCCGACGCCCGGTACGGTGGGGCACGGTCGCCACCCGTCGACCCGCGACGCGATCGGCCGGATGACGGCCGATCGACACCGTCCGGCGACGCGGAGTGACGGCCGGTGCTCCCCGGTAGCCACCCGCGCGCACCGGATACGGTGCGGGGAGCCACGGCCGATCCGCCGGAGCGTTCGGCGACCCAGCCGACCGGACCGGACGGCGTCGGCGGCCGACATGTGATGGAGGAGGCGCACCCATGACGTCCGAGGGACCGCACCGCCCCGGCCAGGAGCCGGACGAGGTGCCGCCGGGCGCCGGTGGACCGGCGCCGTATGGCGACCGACAGCCGCAGCAGGACACCGGGTACGGCGCCGCCGCCCCGGACCTCGGCTGGGCGCCACCGCCCCCCACCGGCCGACCGAACCCGCCCGCCCCCGCCTGGGGCGCGGCCCCCGACCAGCCCGCGACCTGGGGCGCCGCGCCGGTGCCACCGCAGGGCGAGCCGGCGCAGCCCGGCCAGTGGGGGACGCCGAGCGGCCCGCCGCAGCCCGCCTGGGCAGCGCAGGCCGACCGGCCCGCCAACGCCTGGGCCGCCGCTGCGGGGCCCTCCGCCGCACCGGGCGAACCGGCCCAGCCCGGCTGGGCGCAGGCCGAGCCGGCCGCCCCGGCGTGGGCGCAGCCCGAGGCCGGTGCCCGTGGTGCCGCCCGGGTGCCGCAGCCCGACGCCGCGCCGGCCGACAACGGCTGGCCCGCGCCGGCCGATCCGGCCACCTCCGGCGGTTGGACCCCGGCGCAGCCGGAGCAGGCCGCCGGCACCAACGGTTGGGGCACCGCCACCGCCACCGCCCCGCACGAAGCCGACGCCGAACGCTCCGGCGGTTGGCACTCGGCCCCGCAGGACGGTGCCACGAACAACGGCGGCTGGCCGAACTCCACCCAGGACGACCCGGCCCACTCCGGCGGCTGGGACACCGGCGCCGCCGGGCAGGAGCAGAACGACGCCGCCCGCCACGGCGGTTGGCAGGCCGGCGGCCAGCAGGATCCGGCCGCCTCGGGCGGCTGGCACGCCGCCGAGCAGGACGACCCGGCCCGCTCGGGCGGCTGGAACGCCGCCGCACCCTCCACCCAGGACGAGGCCCCCCGCAGCGCCGGCCGCGCATCGGTGCCGGTGCCGCAGCAGTCGGAGCCGGCACCCGGGTGGGCGCAGCCCGACATTGGCGCGCGCGGCGCGGCGAAGGTCCCCCAGGCCGACGCTCCCGTGCCCAACGGCTGGTCCACTGAGGACGACCCGGCCCGCTCCGGCGGCTGGTCCGCCGGGGCACCGTCCGCCGAGGACGGTGCCGCCCGGTCCGGTGGCTGGGCGGCCGCCCAGCAGGACGACCCAGCCCGCTCCGGCGGCTGGCCCGCCGGCCAGCAGGACGAGGCCGCCCGCTCCGGCGGCTGGCCCGCCGAGCAGCAGGACGACCGCCCGCAGCAGCCGTGGGCCGCCGCGGAGGAGTCGGCGCCGTCCCGCTGGGACGCGCCCGAGCAGCAGCAGGCCCCGGAGGCCTGGGGCGCCGGCGCGGCCCGGGACGACCAGCGCGACGACGCCCAGCAGGGCCAGGAATGGCCGGCCGCGCCGCGTGCCGGGGCCTGGGGCGCGGCTGCCGTACCGCCGCAGGAGGAGCGTCCGGAGCAGGGCAACTGGACGCCGCCGGAGCAGCCCGCCCGGGCGACCGCGTCCGTCGCCACCCCCGACGGGCCGCCCGCCTGGGGCAGCACCACCGACAACCCGCCGCAGTGGGCCGGCGCCGAGCGGCCGGCCGTACCGGACGCCCAGCCGTGGTCGGCCGACGAGGCGTGGGGCCGTGCCGGGGCGGAGCCCGGGCAGCGCCCGGCCGAGGAGGCCTGGGAGCCGCAGCGCTCGGAGGACCAGCCCGCCTACCAGCCGGGGCCGGCCCCCGGCATCTCGCCGGCCAACGCCGTCCCGCTGCCGCCGCAGGAGCAGCGGGTTCCGGGCGCCAGCCTGGCCGCCGCTCCACCGGCCGACTTCGCCCCGCCGGCCGACTTCGCCCCGCCGGCCGACTTCGCCCCGCCGGCCCAGTTCGGCCACTCCGGCGAGCAGGCGGGCTTCGAGCCCCACGGCCGGGACGGTGCCGGCTACGAGCCGGAGCGTCCCGCCGCCGCGGCGGGCTGGGGTCCGGCGGAGGAGCCGGAGTCGCCGGCCGGTCCCGTGGTGCCCGGCCCCCGTGTGTCGCCGGAGTCCGACGGCGCCGGGCGGGCCTCCGTACCGCTGGCCGACGGCGCGGACTCGGCGGCCGGCCGGGCCTCGGCGAGCGCCTCGGTGCCGCTGGCCAGCCGGGTGATGCCCCCGACCGACCAGGCACTGCGACCGGGCGGCACGCCCGCCCCGCAGCCCCGGGTGTACGGCCGGCCCGCCCGCCCCGAGCCGGACGAGCCGGTCGAGGAGCAGCCGGAGCACATCCCGCACCAGCGCCACGACGACCACGACCGGGGTCGCTTCGACGACCAGGACCGGGGCCGCTTCGACGAGCGGCCGGACGCTCCGCACGCCTTCGGCGGCGAGGCGCCCTCCTCTGCCCCACCCGGCTCGCCGGCCGCGCCGCCCGCCTTCCCGGGCGCCATCCCGGCCTTCGCCGACCCGGCGAGCAACAACCGGCCGATGAACGGCACCCGCCCGCACGGCCCGGCCGAACGGCCCGCGGAGCAGTTCGGCGGTCCGGTTGCCGGTGGCCCGCCCGCCGGCGGTGTCCCGGGGTACGGCCACCCGGCCCACGACCCCGCGCACGGCGGTGTCCCGTCGCCGTTCCCGGCCGCCGGCCAGCAGTTCCAGCCTGCGGGCCAGCAGTTCCCGCCGGCCGGTCAGCCCTTCCCCGGTCCGGGCGGTCAGTCCGGTCCGGGCGGGTGGCCGCACGATCCGTCGCCCGAGTCGGACCAGGGACGCTTCGACGCGTTCAAGCCGGACGCCGAACCGAAGGCCGAGCAGCCGGTGCCGAAGGTCCGCAACGGCAGGGTGCTCGCCATCGTGCTGGTTGCGGCGGTGCTGATCCTGGCCGTGCCGCTCGGTCTGCTCAGCCTGCTCGGCATGGTCGGCGGGGACGACGAGCCGGCCGCGTTCAACCCGGCCGTCGGCTCCTGCGTCAAGCAGTCCGGCAACGGGGCGAGCGCGGCGAACTGCGATGAGCAGGGCGCCTTCACGGTGGTCTCCAAGGTCGACGCCAAGGAGAAGTGCGCAGACCCGGCCCAGCCGCACGTGGTGCTGCCGGGCAGCGGCGCCGACCGGGTGCTCTGCCTGAAGCCGGCAACGGCGAAGTAAGCAGCTCCGACGGCGGGGCCACGGTGATCCGTGGCCCCGCCGTCGCGTGTGATCGACCCCGCGCCGGGTCCCGGCCGGTCGGCCGCCCGCCATCCGGCAGACTGGGGGCATGAGCGCACGAGTACGGGCCCCCGAGCTGCGCGGTCGGGGCTGGCTGAACACCGGTGGGCGGGAACTGAAGCTCGCCGACCTGCGCGGCAAGATCGTCCTGCTGGACTTCTGGACCTTCTGCTGCATCAACTGCCTGCACGTGCTCGACGAGCTGCGCCCGCTCGAGGAGAAGTACGCCGACGTGCTTGTCGTGGTCGGCGTGCACTCGCCGAAGTTCGAGCACGAGAAGGACCCGGACGCGCTGGCCGCGGCCGTCGAGCGGTACGGGGTGCACCACCCGGTGCTGGACGACCCCGAGCTGGACATGTGGCAGCAGTACGCGGCGAAGGCCTGGCCGACCCTGTCGGTGGTCGACCCGGAGGGCTACGTGGTGGCCACCATGGCCGGCGAGGGGCACGCCGAGGGGCTGGCCCGGCTGGTCGACGACCTGATCGCCACGCACGAGGCGAAGGGCACCCTGCACCGCGGCGACGGCCCGTACGTCCCGCCCGCGGAGCCGGAGACGGTGCTGCGCTTCCCCGGCAAGGCCGTGCTGCTCGACAGCGGCAACCTGCTGGTCTCCGACTCGGCCCGGCACTCCCTGGTCGAGCTGGCCCCGGACGGGGAGAAGCTGGTCCGCCGGATCGGCTCCGGCGAGCGGGGTCGCACCGACGGCCCGGCGGAGGCGGCCTCCTTCTCGGAACCGCAGGGGCTCTGCCTGCTCCCCGCGCACGCCGCCGAGGTGGCCGGCTACGACCTGCTGGTCGCGGACACCGTCAACCACCTGCTGCGCGGCGTACGGCTGGCGACCGGCGAGGTGGTGACCGTCGCCGGCACCGGCCGGCAGTGGCGATCGACGGTCGACGACCACGCGCACGACGCGCTCTCGGTCGACCTCTCCTCCCCCTGGGATCTCGCCTGGTACGACGACAAGGTCGTCATCGCGATGGCCGGCATCCACCAACTCTGGTGGTTCGACCCGATCCGGCGGACCGCCGGCATGTACGCGGGTACCACCGTGGAGGCGCTGCGCGACGGCCCGCTGTCCGAGGCGTGGATGGCGCAGCCGTCCGGCCTGTCGGTCTCGGCGGACGGTGCCCGGCTCTGGGTGGCCGACAGTGAGACCAGCGCGATCCGGTACGTGGAGAACGGGGTGCTGGGCACCGCCGTCGGGCAGGGGCTCTTCGACTTCGGCCACGTCGACGGTCCGGCCGACCGGGCGCTGCTCCAGCACCCGCTCGGAGTCTGTGCGCTGCCGGACGGTTCGGTGCTGATCGCGGACACCTACAACGGCGCGGTGCGCCGCTTCGACCCGGATACCAACCAGGTCGGCACGGTGGCCGACGGCCTGGCCGAGCCGAGCGACCTGGTGCTGACCGCCGAGGGCGAGGTGCTCGTGGTCGAGTCGGCCGCGCACCGGCTGACCCGGCTGGCCCCGGGTGCGCTCTCCGCGGCGGGGGCGAGCACGGTCGACGGCCCTCGGCACCGGATGGAGCGCAAGCCGACGGACGTCGCGCCCGGCGAGCTGACCCTGGCCGTCATCTTCACGCCCGCGCCGGGGCAGAAGCTCGACGACACGTACGGCCCGTCCACCCGCCTGATGGTCTCCGCCTCGCCACCGGAGCTGCTGCTGGAGGGGGCCGGCACCACCACCGACCTGTCCCGCCGGCTGGTGATCGACGGTGCGGTGGCCGAGGGCGTGCTCCAGGTGACCGCACAGGCGGCCACCTGTGACGCCGACGTCGAGCACGCCGCCTGCCACCTGACCCGGCAGGACTGGGGTGTCCCGGTGCGGGTGGTGGACGGCGGCGCGAGTCGGGTGCCGCTGGTCCTGCGCGGCATGGACGCCTGACCGGGGCCCGGTTCACCGGGGCGGCGCGCTGGTCAGCGCGCAGTCCCGGACGGGGCCGGTGGCGAGGGCGGCCCGGACCCCGGTCGCCGGTGACCGCCAGCACGGCACGCAGGCAGTCGTCCCGGCCGTGGTGGTAGAAGTCCGCGAACTCCGCCCGTTCTCGCTGCACGTTCCCTTCACGCACCGGCACGGTGATTCATTTACCGGGCGGGCGGATTTCAGGTGAACGGTTTCGGGGTGACGCCGGCGTCGATCAGGGCGGCCCGGACGAGCGCCGCCGAGGCGACCGCGCCCGGGGTGTCGCCGTGCAGGCAGATCGACCCGACCGCGCACGGCACGACGGTGCCGTCGACCGCGACCACGGTGTGTTCGGTGGCCATCCGGACCGCCCGGTTGGCCACCTCCTCCGGGTCGGTGACCAGCGCGCCGAGCGCGGTCCGGGGCACCAGCGTGCCGTTGGGCAGGTAGCCCCGGTCGGCGAAGCCCTCGGCGACCACCCGCAGCCCGGCGCCGACGGCGAGCTGGGCGAGCTTCGACCCGGGCGCGCAGAGGATGGGCAGTTGGTCGTCGTACCCGGCGACGGCGGCGACCAGGGCGGCGGCCTGGGACTCGTCGACGGCCGCGGCGTGGTAGAGCGCGCCGTGCGGCTTGAGGTAGCGGACCCGGGTGCCGAAGAGGCGGCAGAAGCCGTCCAGCGCGCCGAGCTGGTAGGTGGTCTCGTCGCGCAGCTCGGTGAAGGCGTACGCGATGTGCCGGCGGCCGAAGCCGGCGAGGTCCCGGTAGCCGACCTGGGCGCCGACGGCGACCCCGCGTTCGCCGGCTGCGGCGCAGACCCGGCGCATGGTGGACGGGTCCCCGCCGTGGAAGCCGCAGGCGACGTTGGCGGAGGTGACCAGGTCGAGCAGCGCCTCGTCGTCGCCGAGCCGCCAGATGCCGAATCCCTCGCCGAGGTCAGCGTTGAGGTCCATGGAATCTCACCGTAGTCCCTGGCCGGGCCTGCGCGAGCCCGGTCACGTCGTCCACCATCGCGAGGACCGGGTACCCGCCGGTGGTGGGGTGGTCGGCCAGGAAGATCAACGGTTGGCCGTCCGCCGGCACCTGCACCGCGCCGAGCACCACGCCCTCGCTGGGCAGTTCCCCGGCGACCGCGCGGGGCAGCGCCGCGCCGACCAGCCGGGTGCCCACCCGGTTGCTCAGCGGGCTGACCGTGTACGCGGTGGCCAGCAGCGTGTCGAGCGCGCCGGCGGTGAACCAGTCGGCGCGCGGTCCGGGTCGTACGGCCAGCCGCACCTCGCCGGGCACCGGCCGGACGACGGTGACGTCGACCGGCGCGGGCGGCCCGGGCCACGGGCCGAGCGGCAGCAGGTCGCCGTCGCGGACCGGGGGTGGGCCGAGTCCGGAGAGGGTGTCGGTGGCCCGGCTGCCGAGCACCGGCTCGACGGCGATCCCGCCGTCGACGGCGAGCCAGGTGCGCAGCCCGGCGCGGGGCGGGCCGAGCCTCAGCTCCACGCCGGCCGGCACCGGCAGCGGTCGGCCCAGGTCGCCGGGGCGGGTACCGACCCGGACGTCCGCGTCGGCACCGACGAGCGCCACGGTGACCGCCCGGGTGGGGCGCAGCACGCAACCGGTCAGGGTGACCTCCAGGCCGGCGGCGGATTCGGCGTTGCCGACCAGCCGGTTGGCCAGCGCCAGCGCGGCCGGGTCGAGCGCGCCGGACCGGGGCACGCCGAGGTGCGCGTACCCGGGGCGGCCGAGGTCCTGGACGGTGGTGAGCGGGCCGGCCCGGAGCACCTCGAGGAAGCCGGGCCGGCTCACTCGTCGCCCTCGCGGGACACCAGCCGGACCCGGGTGCCGGGGGCCAGCAGGGCGGGCGGGTCGGCGCGCACGTCGAACAGGGTCAGCCCGGTCCGCCCGACCAGCTGCCAGCCGCCCGGCGAGGCGGTGGGATAGATCCCGGCGTACGGGCCGGCGAGGGCCACCGCGCCGGCCGGCACCCGGGGGCGGGGGGTGGCCCGTCGGGGCACCGCGCATTCGGGCGGCAGCCCGGCCAGGTACGCGAACCCGGGCGCGAACCCGCAGAACGCCACCCGGAACTCGGTGCGAGCGAGCCGGTCGACGACCGCCGCCACGTCCGTCCCCCAGTGCCCGGCGACGACGGGCAGGTCCTCTCCGTCGTACACGGCGGGCACCTCGACCGCTCCGGCGGCGACGGTGTGGGTGGTGGCGGGTCGGGGCGTCCAGCGGGCGATCCGCGCGGCGGCCGACCCGGGGTCCGGTACGCCGTCGAGCAGCACGGTCGCCGCGGCCGGGACGATCTCAGCGGCGGTCAGCTCGCCGGCGTCGCGGCGCCGCCACAGCTCGGCCCGCCACGCCTCGACCTGGTCGGGGTCGTCGCAGTCCAGCAGCAGGGCGTGCCGGCCGACGGGTCGGATCCGCATGCCGCCATACTCCCCGATCGATGGCTCCGGCAGGGCCGGTGGACCTGTTCGGGTGGGTGACAAGCCGCACTACTTGCAGGTAACCTACGGTGCCGTAACCTAGGTGCGTGACCACCTCCGCACGGCTTCGACTCAAGCCGGTCGACCTCGGCAAGCCGCGGATGCGCGGCTGGCTGCACACCTACGCGTTCTTCGTCGCCCTGCTGTGCGGCATCGTCCTGTGTTCCGTCGCGGCCACCCGGCCGGGCTGGGCACCGCTGGTCAGCTGCCTGATCTACAGCCTGACCGTCTGCGGCCTCTTCGGCACCAGCGCGCTCTACCACCGGCGGGTGTGGTCGGAGCGGGGCTACCAGATCATGCGCCGGATGGACCATTCGATGATCTTCGTGTTCATCGCCGGCACCTACACGCCGTTCTGCGTCCTGCTGCTCGACCGGCGGCTGGCAACGATCATGCTCAGCCTCGTCTGGGGCGGGGCGCTGGCCGGCGTGGCGGTGAAGATGATCTGGCCGCACGCGCCGCGCTGGGTCTCCGCGCCGCTCTACCTGGCGCTCGGCTGGGTGTCGGTGGCGATGCTGCCGCAGATCCTGCACGAGGGCGGCGTCACCGTCCTGGTGCTGCTCGCGGCCGGCGGGGCGGCCTACAGCGCCGGCGCGGTCTTCTACGCGCTGCGCCGACCCAACCCGTGGCCCACCGTCTTCGGCCACCACGAGTTCTTCCACGCGTGCACGCTGCTCGCCGCGATCTGCCACCACATCGCCATCTACTTCGCGCTCTTCGCCTGAGCGCAGACGGACGCAGGGCCCCGCACCGTTGCGGGGCCCTGCGTCGTACGGGGGTGGATCAGGCCGGGTAACCGGGGCGGCGCACCTCGCGGTACTCCTCCCGGACCACCCGGTCGTCCTGCACCGGGACGACCCGGTCAGCCACGACCCGGTCCTCGCGCACCGGGGTGGCGACGACGGTCCGCCGACGGGTGTTCCAGAAGTAGAGGGTGGTGAGCAGGCCGGCGACGCCGGCGAGCATCAGCACCCAGCCGACCACGTTGAGGTTGAGCCACCCCAGGTCGGCCTCCACGGCGAACGCGAAGATCGCACCCAGCGCGATGAGGAAAATACTGGCACCGATGCCCATGACGTCGCCTCCCTGGCTGTCAGCTGGCGTTTCCACCGCGGCCATCGATGAGCGAGCGGCATCCATCGACTTACCCAGGCGCTCCGATCGTCAATCAGGCAAGCTGGGCAGATGACCGACGCCCATGCCGAGACCAGGACATTGGTGCTGCTCCGGCACGCCAAGGCCGAACAGCCCGCCGGAGGCGATCAGGACCTGGAACGCCGGCTGACCGCGCGGGGGCACGCCGACGCGGCCGCCGCCGGGGCCTGGCTGGCCCGGCACGCGATCCTGCCCGACGTGGTGCTCTGCTCGGCGGCCCGGCGCACCCGGCAGACCTGGCACGACGTGGCCCTGGGCATGACTGGTTCCCCTCCGGAGGGCGGGCCGGCGGGGTCCACCCCGGTGGTGCGCTACGAGACAGCAGCGTACGAGGCGCACCCGGACGACCTGCTGGCGCTGGTCCGGACGGTCGACGCGACGCCTCGCACGGTGCTGCTGGTCGCCCACAACCCGGGCATCTCGCTGCTGTCCGCCCTGCTCGACCCGGAGCGGGCGGACCCGGACGGGCTGCGCACCACCGACCTGGTGGTGCACCGCCTCGGGGTGCCGTGGGCGGAACTGGCGGCGGGCGGCGCGCCGATCGTCGATCGGCACACCGCCCGGGGCTGACCGCCGCCGCCCGAGGATCAGGAGGGTGGTGCGGTGGGCGGCGGCGGGTCCGGCGGCGGGGGCATCATCGCGGTCGGGTGGGAGAGCCGGTTCTCCTCGACGATCAGCGTGCGGGCCCGCTTGCGCCGGTCCTGCCAGAACCAGAGCGTGGTGAGCAGGACGGCGAGGCCGGCCAGGATGAAGACCCAGCCGACCGCGCGCAGGTCGATCCACCAGACGTTGGCCCGGATGGCGAAGGTCATGATCGCGCCCAGCGCGATGAGAAAGATGCCACTACCAATGCCCATGTGCGCTGCACTCCCCCGTGCGGTGGCCCTTGGGCGTGCCCTGACGTGGTCCGCGACGGTTACCCGTCAGGCGGCCCGCCTACCCGGCCGAGCGCGGCGGATATACGACGGCGGCCGGCGAGCTTGCGCCCGACGGTCTGGTGCGTGGCCGCCTGCCGTTCCTCGGCGGTGCGGCTGGGGTCGGTCTTCAGCAC